>JAWLGW010000601.1:0-4927 GCA_041690735.1 Planctomycetota bacterium | reverse complement strand
CACCAGGTCGAGGGCGGCCTGCAGGTGCCCGGCGAAGAACAGGTCGAGGGCGCGCTGGTAGTGATCGGCCGGAGTGGCCGGAGGAGGCTCGGCAGGAGCTTCCTCCGCGGCCTCCTGCTCCTCGCCCGCGGAGGCCTGGCCCGCACCGCCACCGGCGAGGGGGCCAGCGACCTCGCTGGTGGCGCTGGCCTCCCCCTCGGCGTCGGTCACATCGTCGACCGTGCGATCGTCCGGCGTCATGCGTCCCCCACGCAGGGGCCGTTCGGGGGTCGTGGGGCTACTCAGCCCGCCAGCCGGCCATCTCACGAGATGGCCGGCGACGTCCCTCCCCCTGCCACGGCGCGCTCAGTATAACTCGCGTTCAGGGCGCAAGCTAACGGGTCCGGATCGGACGCGCGATGGGCCTAACGCGGCTCGTCCGGCTTCTCCTGCTGCCCCGCCTCCTTCGAGGCCGCCGCGGCCGCCGCCTCCATGGCGGTGTCCTCGAAGATCTCGAGGGACCGCATGCAGGCCTGGAACAGCAGCTCCCTGCCGGTGTAGTCCTGCTCGTGGGCGTAGGCCGCGAACACGTACGTCCGCTTCTTGCGGAACAGGAGCTTGCGCAGGGTCAGCACCGGCCGGTCGAGGCGGACGGTGCGGGTCAGCATCTCCTGGTCGAAGCCGCCGCCCCGGGGGCGCAGGCGCGCCTTCTCGCGCACCTCGAAGCCGCCAGCCTTGTCGGCCAGCCGCCCCATCTGCTGCTCCAGCCACAGGATCTGGTCCTCGATCCGCCCCTTGACCACCGACTCCATGGAGAACACGTGGATCCGGGGGCGGAAGCCCTCCTTGCCCGACTCGTCGGAGACGAACACGGTGATCCCATCCTCGATGCTCGAGGTCCAGCCCTCGGGCTTCTGGATGCGGAAGGTCTCGTTCTCGACCGGGATCGGGTTGAGGCTGGTGCGGTCCCCCGACTGGAAGGGGTCGACCAGGGTGATCTCGCCGAAGCCGTCGTTCACCGACTCCTTGCGCAGCTTCCACCGCTCCAGCAACCCGAGGTAGCGGTCGTCGATCGGGAACTCCTCGGTGTCGGAGTACTGCTCCCAGTAAGCGTCGGTTGGCAGGTCCTGAGCGGTGTCGTACCACCGGACGCGGAACCGCTCGACCTCCTGATGGCCGCGCTCGGTGCGGTCCTTGTAGGGCCACCGCACCGTGATCGACTCCTTGTTGACCTCCTCGTCGCGGATCCGCCCCACGATGACGTTGCCGTTCTTGAGCACGATCACGCCGGCGTGAGCGGGCTCGGGGGCGGGCAGCAGCAGCAGGGCGCCGACGGCGCCGACCAGGGCCAGAGTGCGGCTCATCCCTTCTTCTCCTCGCTCTTGGCGCCCGGCACGGCGGTCTCGATCGGCTTGAGATCCTCGCGCGCGGCGCCGAAGGCCTTGAGCTCGCTGTCGAGCACCTTCTGCAGCAAGGCCCGCTTGCGGACCACGTCGGGGTCTTCCTGCGCGACCTCCTCGGGCTTGACCTCCTTCTTGAGCTCCACTCCGAGGTAGCCCGCCAGGGCCGGGTAACGGTGGGCGATCTCGGTGCGGAACATGCCGACCCCGCCGCCGGCCAGCAGCAGCACGACCAGCAGCATCGGCCACACCCGCAGCCCGCCGCCGCCCGTGGTGAGGCGCTGCGGGGCGGTGGAGACGCCGCCCTGCGACTCGGGAGGCAGGATCCGCTTGGTGGTGATCCGCCGGATGATGCTCTCGGCGTCCTGCTGCGAGATCGTCTTGGGCGAGTCGTCGTCGCCGTAGTCGTCGACGGTCTCGGTGGGGTAGTCGTCGGCGGTGGCCGGCCCCGCGGCGTACTCGTCCGCGTAGTCGTCCGCGCCCTCGTGGCCCATGCTGTCGAAGTAGGCCGCGTCGTCCTCGGGCGCCGCGCCGTACTCGTCGTAGGCGTCGTAGGCCTGCTCCTCCTCCGCCCCGACCGCGTACGGGTCCGCGTACGGATCCGCCGCCGCATCGGCGTACGGGTCGGCGTAGGGGTCGGGCTCGTCGCCTATGAAGTCGCTCGCCGAGTAGCCGCCTTCGTCCTGCTGACCGGGCAGCGCGGGGAGGTCTTCGGGGCCCGCGTCCGCGGCGCCGCCCAGGTAGCCCGCCACCTCGTCGTCGCCCGCGTCCGCGGCGCCGCCCAGGTAGCCCGCCACCTCGTCGTCCCCGCCGTCCGCGGTGTCGGCGTACGGATCGACGTAAGGGTCGTCCTCCACGTCGCCCGTGGACCCGCCCAGGTAGCCGACCGGCTCTTCGTCCGCCATTCTCTGCGTCCCCTCTCTTCCCCGCCGGGCATGGTAGTGACGGGAGATAGCGCTGACAAGGCCACCCCTCACGCGATGGTTACGGAGCACCCGGGGGCGGCGTTACAGGACCCAGTTTTTACTTGACCCTCCCTGGCCCACCGCTAGATTCTGGCCCCTGAGCCCTGGTTTTCGGAGAAGGCTGGATGCCCATGACGTGCGAGACCTGTTCCGACGAGATGAGCCGCATGTACGATGTGGTCGAGCGCGAGACCCTGTTCGTCCTGTGGGAGTGCCCCTGCGGCCACAAGCTGCTCGAGCGCGTCCCGATCGACAAGCAGGTGCCGGTCGGAGCCGCGAGCGACTAGCTAGCGGCCTGCCGAGCTGCCGACCCGCCCTCCCTTCGAGGACCGCCTCCAAGGATCACGGGCGGGTCGCTGCACGTACGAGCGCCTGCAGAGGGACGAAGTTGGCCCGCCGAGCGGCTGAACCTGCGGCTCCTGGGGCGCGTCCGTGAGACGATGATGAACCGATCCTTGTCCCTCGCTGCCAGCGCGGCCCTCCTGCTGGGCTGCGCCTCGCCGCCGCCGCGCGCCACCACCACCAGCCCCCTGGCCCGCGCCACCAAGGAGCGCGAGCAGCGGCCCCAGACGCCGATCAAGCGGGCGGAGGCCCTGTTCGCCTCGGGCGACCTCGCCGGCACCCGCCGGGCCCTCGAGGAGCACCTCGAGGACGAGGAGGACGACCCGCAGGCGCACTACCTCCTGGCGCGCACCCTGGCCGCCCAGGGCGAGCTGCGAGGAGCCCGAGCGCGGGCCGCGGAGGTCCTGGCGCTGCAGCCCGACAACGCCCTGGCCTGGGACCTGTACGCCAGCCTGAGCGAGGCGCTGGGAGACCACCGCGAGGCGCTGCAGGCCTACGGCGAGGTGGACCGCCGCACCGAGTCGCTGGCCCCCAAGCTGGGGATCGCCCGCTGCGCGCTGTACCTGGGGGACGCCGCGGGCGCCCTGTCGGCGCTGGAGCCGGCCCGGGCTCGCGAGGCCCCCGACGCCTGGGTGGAGTACCTGGCGTATCAGGCGCTCAAGCGGCTGGAGCGGTGGCCGCAGGCCGAGGGCGCGGCCCGCAGCTACCTCGGCCGCGCCGCCGGGTCGCCGCAGCACGCCGAGCGGGCGCTGGAGGTCCGGCGCTGGCTGAGCTCGCGCCGCTCGCCCCTCGACCCCGACTCGCTGCGGACCCTGGTCGACTACGTGCGCGCCGCCTGCCGCCTGCGCCTGCCCAGCGCCCCGCCCGCCGAGGAGGAGGTGCTCTCGCAGGCGCCCGCGCGGCTGTACGTCTTCGACGACCGGCCCCTGTTCGTGAGCCTGTTCGTGCCGGGCAAGGCGACCCGCTTCTTCGGGCTGGGGCGGGGCAAGTCGCTGGCGGCGGCGGTCAAGGGCGCCGTCGAGGCCCTGCAGGAGCAGCCCGAGTACACGCCGCTGGCGGCGCGGGACGCGGCGGTGCGGATCGACATCGGCCGCGACCTCGAGCGCGTGGAGCTGCGCTGGGTGGAGGGCCGCCTCACCGCGCGCCCCGAGGTGGTCCGCGGCGTCCACGGTCTCGCCGTGCGGGCCGACGGGCGCGAGGCCTTCTGTCTGCCTGGGGACGCGGTCACCGAGGACCTGCCCGACGTGGGCGGCATGCTCTCCTTCGCGACCGAGCGGGCCCGCCTGAGCGCCGGCGCTTGGCAGGCCGCCACCCAGGCGGTGTGGCGGTTCGAGAGCGAGAGCTTCCTGTCGGCCGCCCCGGGCGCCACGCCGCAGCGCCTCGACGACTCCGAGCCCGGCCCCCTGCCGGCGGCGCGCCCGGGCGAGGTCCTCGACGCGGGCCTCGCCGGCGCGCGCTGGCTGACCCAGGCGATCCGCCCCGACGGATCCTTGCCCGCCGGCTACAGCCCGGCGCGCGATCAGGTCGACGCCGCGGGCGGCGACGACGGGGGCGCCCTCAGCGCCGACCGGCAGACGGCGGCGCAGGTCGCCCACGCCTTCGCCCTGTGGGCCGCGCGGGTGGAGGGCGGCCGCGGCCGACAGACGTTCCTCGCCGCCAGCCGGCACGTGCTGGAGGCGCTGGTGGCGGAGCGCGCGGAGGGGCGCGAGGCGAGCGTCGCGGCCCGCGCCTGGCTGCTGCGCGCGCTGACCGCCTACGCGGCCGTCGCGCCCGAGTCCTTCGCGGCCGAGCGCGCCGCGGTCGTCGCCTCGCTGGCGGGCACCTCCTGGCCGGCGCAGGACGAAGCCCTGGTCACCCTGGCGCTGGTCGAGACGCCGTCGGGGCTGCCCGAGGGCGCCGCCAGCGGGGCCCCGGTCGGCGACGCCTGGGGCGCGCTGGCGGCCCTCACCCAGGCGGACGGCGAGGCGGGTCATCCGGCGGCGGCGCGCGCCCTGGCCTGGGCCGAGGCCCGGCTAGCCGAGCTCGCCCCCGCCGGCGGCGAGCGGCCGGCGGCGCCGCTGGCCGGCGGTCCGCGGGCCCTGTCGGCCGACGAGCTGACCGTGTTCGCCCGCCTGGCCCAGGCGGCGCAGAGCTGGAACCATCCCCTGGCGGGCTCGCTGCGCGAGGCGGTCCTGGCGCGCAGCCGCGAGCTCCTCGCCCTGCAGCTCGCCGGCCGCCACCGGTGGTTCCTCGCCCACCCCG
>JAWLGW010000600.1:0-4927 GCA_041690735.1 Planctomycetota bacterium | reverse complement strand
GGCCCGGCCGGCATCGACGTGGCCCTCGACCTGCGCGGGGTGGTCACCCTGCGGCGCGAGGGACGGGACCTGTTGACCGACGGGGGGCTGGCCCTCGACCCCCTCGACCCCCTCACGGCCCAGCCGCAGGCGCGGATCGACCAGCCGCTGAGCCAGCAGACCGACGCCAGCTCGCTGGCGCTGGGGGCGCTCCTCGACCCGGCCGCCGCCGCCCGGGTGGAGTACGTGTTCACGGCTCGCCCCGGACGCGAGGGAGCGCAGCTCCGGTGGACGCTCCCTCCCGAGGAGGCGCGCGAGCGGCTGCACCTCGCGTTCCTGGTCCCTCGCCTGGCCGACCTCGCGCCGCTGGAGCTCGACGGGCTGGCGGTGCCCAGCAGCGGCCTGCCCGAGGCCGGGCGGACCTACCCGCAGGTGGGCGAGCTCGCCTGGGGACGCGGCGACGCCCAGGTCTCGCTGGCGCTCCTGGCCCCTGCCGACGTCACGGTCCGGCCGCTCCTGGGCGGCCAGGCGGCGCTGGTGATCTCGGCGCCCCCTGCCCGCTCGGCCGCCACCGGTCAGCTGGAGGTGGGCTTCGACCTGCTGCCGGCCTCGCAGCGGACCCGCGAGGGCGTCCGTCGCCTGGAGCGGCTGGCGGCGGCCGCCGCGGCGCGCGGCGCCTACGGCGAGGCGGAGGCCGCCTACCAGCGCCTGCTGCGGGAGTTCGCCCACGAGGCGGAGGCCGCCGCCACCGCGCGGGCGGGGCTGGCCGAGCTGACCGCCCGGGCCGACCGCCTGCTGGCCACGGTCCGGTGGGCGCACGAGCGCGCCCGCAGCATGCCGGCCCCCGAGCTGCTGGTGGCCGCCCGCTCCGCCGCGTCGGAGCTGGAGGCGGGCTTCCCCGAGGCGCCGCAGCTCGTCGCTGCCCGCCGCGAGCTCGAGGCCCTCGAGGAGACCCTCGAGCTGGCCGGCCGCCGGGCCGAGGCCGAGCGGGTGGTCGGCCTGGTGGAGCGGGCCAAGGAGCTGCGAGCGGCGGGTCACCTGCGGCTTGCGCGCACGATCTACACCTACGTGGTCGAGCGCTACACCGACGAGGTGCCCGGCGTGACCGAGGCCAAGGACCGGCTGGCGGCGCTCCCGCCCGAGGAGGGGCAGTGAGCCTGGGCATCGGCCTCGACATCGGCGCCGCGACCGTCACGGTGGTCGGCGTGCGCCGCGCGCGCGGCGGGCTCGCGCTGGAGTTCCTCCGTCACTACGCCACCGCCGACCTGACCGGCGGGGACGAGGAGGCGAGCCCCGCTCGCCTGGCGAGCGCCCTGGTCCATCGCCTGCGCGACAGCGGCGTCCAGCCGCGGGCGATGGTGCTGGGGATCTCGGGGCGCGACGCGATCATTCGCTACTCGCAGCTCCCCCCCATGCCCGAGTGGCGGCTCAAGCTCCTCATGGAGCTCGAGATCGAGGACATCTCCGACCGGACCGGCGAGCCGCTCTCGGCTGACTGGCGCACCCTGCCCGACCCCGAGGGGGGCAACATGGTGCTGGTCGCCCTGGCGAAGGACGCGCGAGTCCAGGCGGCGGTCGACGCCTTCGAGGCGGCGGGGGTCGAGGTCGCGGGCGCCATGCCGCAGCCGGTCGCCACCGCCGACTGCTACCGCTTCCTGGGCGAGGGGGCCGGCGAGGAGGTGACGCTGGTCCTCGACATCGGCGACCGCTCCACCGAGGTGTCGCTGGTGGAGGAGGGCGAGCTGATCTTCGCCCGCAGCGTGGCCCTGGGCGGGGCGGCCTTCACCGAGCGGCTGCAGAAGCTGCTCGACCTCGACCCGGCGGACGCAGAGGCGATCAAGCGCAGCGGCGAGCTCCCCGCGGGCGTCGACCCCCGGCAGGCGCTGGCCGGGCCCCGGCAGCAGCTGGTCTCCATGGTCGAGGCCTCGGTGCAGTTCGCCCGCGGGCAGCTCCACCGGCCGTCCCTGCGGGTGGAGCGGGTGGTCGTCTCGGGCGGCAGCGCTCGCGTGCCGGGGCTGGTGGAGGCCCTGGGTGCCGCCCTCGACTGCCCGGCCGAGCCCTTCGACCCGCTGGAGCACCTCGAGGTCGGCCGCGCCGACCGCGCCTCGCGCGAGGCGGCCGAGGAGCACGGGCTGGAGGCAGCGACCGCCATGGGGCTCGCCCTGTCGGCGGTGCTGCCGGGGGCCTTCCGCCTCGACCTGCTGCCGCTGGCCGTGAAGCAGCGGCTCGAGTTTCGCCACCGCACCGCCTGGCTGTACGCCTCGGCCGGAGCGCTGGCGGCGGCCCTCCTGGTGGCGTTCGCCCTCACCGGCTGGCGCCACAGCAAGGAGGGGAGCCGGCGGGCGGCGCTGCAGACCGCGCTGGGCGCCCTCGACGGCCGGCTGGAGGCGCACGAGGCGCGCAAGCAGGCCAACGACCGGCGCGAGGCCGACCTGCGCGCCCTGGCCGAGCGCGCGCAGCCCGGCTTCCACCTGACGGCCCTGCTGCGAGCCCTGGGCGAGTGCACGCCCCCCGAGGTGAGCTTCGCCGAGGCCCGGCTGGTGCGCGAGGCCGAGCCCGCCGGCGCCTTCCGGTTCGAGCTGGCGGGCACCGCCGACGACGCGCAGGGCAACGGCGTCACCGCCATGCGCGCCCTGGAGCGCGCCCTCCTCGACCTGCCGCTGGTCCGTGAGGCCCGCGTCCTGCCGCAGGGGGACGAGGGCTCGGTCAAGCGGTTCCGGCTCACCGTGATCCCGGGCAGCGCCGCGCCGGGCGAGGGGAGCTGACGTGGACCTCGAGGCGATCTGGCACGCCCACAAGCCGTTCATCCTGAAGCTCATCGCCGGCGCGGTGGTGTTCCTCGGCCTCATGAGCGCCCGGGGGTCCCTCGAGGACTCGGCCGCCCGCCTGGCCAGCGCCAACGCCTCGGCACAGGCGACCCTGGTCGACAAGGCGGCGCAGCTCGAGGACGCCGAGGGGCTCGAGAAGGGCCGGGCCGCGGCCCTGGGCGAGCGGCTGGAGCCCGCCCTGACCCGCGCCCTCCTGTGGCGCGCCGACTCGCAGTTCGTGCTGCCCGAGGGCGAGGCCTCGCCGGCGCTGTTCTACGCCAGCGCCCTGTCGAAGGCGGTGGGCGAGGTGCAGCGCCACGCCGCCCGCTGGAACGCCCGGGTGCCGCGCGGCGCCGCGGGCCTGGGCCTGCCCGAGGAGGTGACCGACGCCGCGGTGCCCGAGGCCCTGGCGCGGGCCGACCTCGCCCGGCGGGTGGTGAGCGCCCTGCTCGACGCGGGCGTGCGCGAGGTCGCGGCCGTCGATCCCCAGGAGGCCCGCTACGAGGCCCGCCAGGGGGACGAGCGCTCCCTGCGCGTCCTCCCCCTGCGGGTCTCCTTCACCGCCGGACCTCGCCAGCTCGACGCGGCGCTGGCCGCCTTCCAGGTGGAGGGCGCCTTCCTCGAGGTCGACCGCTGCGAGCTCCTCCGGGCCGAAGGCCCCGGCGGCTCGCTGCAGGTGGAGCTGTCGCTGCTCGCCCTGGACATCGTGGCCCAGGCGCCCAGCGAGGCGGTGCGGGGTCCCGCCCGCCAGGCCTCCGGGGCCTCCGGCGGCGGGCGCCTGCGCCGGTTTGGACGGGAGCGCTGACATGCGAGTGACCAAGGAGAAGGTGCTGGCGGCGATCTGCGCCCTGATCGGCGTGTTCGTGCTGACCACCGTCCGCTCGCCCGCGGTGGAGGCGGTCCCCGAGGTGCCGGCCGAGGAGTCGGCCCGGGCCTTCCGGACCCTCGCCGTCACCCCGCGCCTCGCCCCCGAGGGGGCGTTCAGCGGGCGGGACCCCTTCCGCACCCACGACCCCTGGCAGGAGGCCGCGCCGGCCACGCTGGCGGTGCCGCCGCGCACCCGCTGGCCGCGGGCCCTGCCCGGCGGCCTCGAGCCGTTGCCGCGCTCGCCCAGAGATCGGGTGCTGGTGACGGCGGAGCCGCAGCCAGCGGGCGCAGAGGCGCCCCGATGAGGCGGGGCTGGGAAGGGCTCTTGGTTGCCGTGTGCCTGGCGGCCTCTCCGGCGGCGGCGCAGCCTGTCGCGATCGACGGTGACTACCGGGTCCACGACCGGGTCCAGATCAAGGGCGTGCCCGACCCGCTGGTGGGCACGATCCTGTCGGGGCGCGAGCCGGGGGCGAGCAAGCTGGTGATCCGGCTGGTCAGCGGGATCGTGCACGAGGTGCGGCGCGACGACGTGGTGCGCATCCTCGACCGCGAGACCCCGTCCTCGGCGTTCCGCGCCCGCGTCAAGAGCATCGCCGCCAGCGGGGACGCCTCGCTCCACCGGCGCCTGGCCGAGTGGGGCCTGCGCCTCGGTCTGCGCGTGGAGGCCGAGGGGGAGCTGCGGCGGGCCGCCCGGGCCGAGGCGGACCCGCAGCGGGCGCTCGAGCACCGGGAGCGGCTGGTCGAGGTGCAGCTCGACAGGGCCGAGGAGCTCGAGGGCGAGGCGCTCGACCCGCTGCTGGAGTCGGTGCTGGGAGAGGCCACCCGCTCGCCCGGCTCGCCGCGGCTGCGCCTGGCGCAGGCCCGGGTCCTGCTCGCCCTGGGGCTGGCGGACGCGGCCCTGCCCCCGCTGGAGGAGGCCGCCGCCGGACTCGCGGCGCGCGCGCGCGCGGACGGGGCGCCGGCGGACGGGGCGCCAGGCGGCGGGACGCCGTCGGACGGGGCGCCGTCCGGGGAGAGGGACGAGGCGCCCGACGCTGCTCCTGGCGACGGCTCGGGGGGTCCGCCCGCCGATCCCCGCGTGTTCCGCGGCGACGGCGAGGGGCTGCCGCCCGACCCTTCGGCGCCGGCGCCGCAGGAGGCGCCGGGCGAGGGCCCGACCCCCGACGACCACTCCGCCGCCGAGTGGCCCGGCCTGACGCCCGAGGAGCGGGCCCTGTTCGGGCGGGTGCTCGGCACCCTGGGCGCCGCCGCCCTCGACACCGACCGCCGCGGCC
>JAWLGW010000599.1:0-4934 GCA_041690735.1 Planctomycetota bacterium | reverse complement strand
GTCTACCGCGCCAACCACGTGGAGCTGCGCCGCCCGGTCCTGGTGCAGGTCCTGCAGGCGGCCGCGGCGGCGCCGCCGGCGGCGCGGCAGCGGTTCGCCGAGGAGGGGCGGCGGCTGGTGGCGGTGAGGCACCCCCACCTGCAGCAGGTGCTGGCGGTGGGCGACGCGCAGGGGGTGCCGTACGTGGCCCTGGCCGCCCACGATGCCCAGCGCATGAGCGACCTGTTGGCGCAGCGAGCGGCGCAGGGCGCGGGACCGCTGCCCGTCGAGGTCGCGGCGAAGCTGGTCGGGCAGCTGGCGCAGGGGGTCGCCGCCCTGCACGCCGCCGGGGTGCTCCACCGCGACGTCTCCGCCGCCACCGCCTTCATGACGCCGCGAGGCCAGCCCTTGCTGACCGGGTTCGGGTTCGCGAAGGACCTGTTGGCGGCCGCCGCTGACGGAGGTGCGTCCCCGGGCACGGCCGGGTCGGCTCCCGAGCAGATCCTGGGGCGCCTCGACCTGGTGGGCCCGGCGACCGACGTGTACGGCCTGGGCGCGCTCCTGTACGCCCTGCTGGTGGGGTGCCCGCCCTTCGCGGGGGCCGACCCCGAGCGCCTGCGGGCGCAGACGGTGAACGAGCCGCCCCCGCCGCCTCGCGCCGTGCGCCCTGACGTGCCGGCGGCGCTGGAGGCGATCTGCCTGCGCGCGCTGGCCAAGGACCCCGCCGCCCGCTTCCCGAGCGCCGCGGAGCTGGCGCAGGCGCTGATCGGCGGCCCCCCGCCGGCGGCGGTCGCCCCGGCGCAGGCGGAGACGCTGGAGCTGGCGGACGACGCGGACGGGGACGAGGAGGAAGACGGGCACGGGCACGGGCACGGGCACGAAGACGGGCACGAAGACGGGCACGAAGACGGGCACGGGCACGGGCACGGGCGGCGGTCGACCAGCGGGCGGTCGGCGGCGGCGTCCCGGGGCGGGCCGCCCCTCCCCCTGCTCCTCGCCGGCGGCGCCGCGCTGCTGCTGCTGGTCGTGGGGGCGGCGGCGTTCGCCCTCCGCGGCGATCCGCCCCCCCCTCGAGTCAGCCGGTCGGACGAGGAGCCGGCGAACGCCGACCCCGCGCGCTCCCCCGAGCGCCCCCCTTCACCCGGGGCCGGGCCTTCCGAGCTCGACCGCCGCCTCGCTCAGGGACAGCTCGAAGAGGGGCTGGCGCTCCTCGACCAGGGCGACCTGGACGGGGCGCTGCGCGCGTTCGAGCGGGCGCTGGGCCTCGACCCCGACCTGGCCCTCGCCTACCACTCGCGCGGCAACGTGCACTACCTGCAGGAGCGCCACGCCCAGGCGATCGCCGACTACACCGCCGCCCTGGAGCGGGAGCCCGAGGCGGCCGAGGCCTACCACAACCGCGGCGCCGCCCACGAGGCGAACGGCGAGGTCGCCGCCGCCCTGGCGGACTACGCCAAGTTCCTCGAGCTCCGCCCCGACGACCGGGAGGCGGCGGGCGTGCGAGCGGACGTGGAGCGCCTCACTCCCGCAGGCGCACCGTCACCCCCGGGCGGATCCGGTCGTCGGGGTGGGTCACCACCAGGTCCTCCTCGGTGAGGCCTGCCGTCACCTCGGCCGCCAGACCGCTGCGGCGGCCCAGCTGGATGGGGCGGGCCTCGATCTGCATTTCGGGAGCCACCCGGTACACGGCCCAGCCCTCCTCGCCGCGGTACAGCGCGCTGCTCGGCACCTGCAGGACGTCGTCGCCCCGCCACAGGACGAAGGTCGCCTCGACGCGGTAGCCGTCACCCAGGCGCCGCCAGGCCTCGGGCGGCGAGACCATGTCGACGATCACCAGGACCCGCTGCTCCTCGACGCCGAGGGCGGAGACCTTGGTGAAGCCCACCGGCTCGACCCGGCGCACACGCCCCTCCAGCGGCTCGTCGCCGCCCCACCGCTCGAGGATCACCTGCATGCCGGCCTCGATCCGCACCGCGTCGGCCGACAGCACCTCCACCTCGACCTCGAGCGCGCTGGGGTCGCCGACCTCGATCAGGGGCTGCCCTGCGGCCACCACCCCCTCGCTCTCGTGGATCACCCGCAGCACCTCGCCCGCGACCGGCGAGCGCAGCTCGACCACCTCCTGCCCCTCGCCCGGCTCCTCGCGCGCGGAGTAGCTGAGCACCGCCCGGGCCGCCTCCAGCTCGTAGCGGGCCACGTCCACCGCGAACTGCGCCGAGCGGAGGGTGGCGGCGGCGCGGCGGGCGCGGGCCGCCGCCTGATCGAGCGCGTCCTTCGAGACCGCGCCCGCCTCGTGCAGGCGCTCGATCCGCTCCAGCTCGCTGTTGGCCAGGGTGGACTCCGCCTCGGCCGCGGCCGCGTTCTGCTCGGCCGCCAGGAGGGCGGACTCGGCCGCGGCCACGCGGGCCTGCGCCGTGGCGCGGGCGCGCGGGTCGAGGCCCGCCGAGCGGAGCGGCTCGAGCTCCAGCACCGTCTGGCGCGCCCTCACCCGGTCGCCCACCTTCAGCTCCAGCCGGTGGGCGAAGGCGGGCACCGGCGCCGAGAGGACGTAGCGGTCCATGACCCGGGTGCGCCCCTCCTCGCGCACCGTCACCGACAGCGGCGCCCGCACGACCGGCGCCACCTCGACCCGAGGGGGCTGCGGCATGAGGCCGTAGGCGATCGACGCCGCCAGGGCGGCGGCCAGGGCCAGGAGGGCGACACGCTTGAGCCACACGCGCATGACTACTCCCGAGTCTTGAGGACCGCCACCAGGTCCATGCGGTCGAGGCGACGGCGCACCACCAGCGCCGAGCCGGCCGCGGCGATCAGCACCACGGCGGCGGCGAAGGCGTAGGTGGAGACGTCGATGATCAGCGGGATCCGGAACAGGTCGTTCTGCCAGGCGCCCACCATGCCGCGGCACATGCCGTAGCCGAGCACCCACCCCACCGGGACCGCCAGCAGGGTCAGGACTGCCTGCTCGCCCAGCAGGATCGCGGCCACCTCGCCCCGGGTCAGCCCGAGCACCCGCAGGCTGCCGAGCTCGCGGGCCCGCTCGGAGAGGGCGATCCGGGCGCTGTTGTAGACCACGCCCACGGCGATCGTGGAGGCGAGGAGGGTGTTGAAGAAGGCGAAGGTCAGCATCTGCTCGGCCATGGTGTCGCGGAAGCTGCGCACCGCCGCCTGGGCCGAGGTGGTGCCGGCGACCCGCGGGCGCTCGTCGAGGCGGTCGAGGAGCTGGGGGAGGCGGTGCTCCTCGACCTCCAGGTAGGCGCCCGAGAGGGCGTCCCCCTCCCCCAGCAGGCGGTTCAGCGCCGGCAGGGCCATGGTGCCGCTGAGGCCGAAGTACTCTCCCACCCGCCGCACCAGCGGCACCCGGTGGACGCCGCGCCGCCCCTCGAGCACCTCCACCGTCACCAGGTCCCCCACCTCGAGCCCGAGTCGGTCCGCCAGGAAATCGGTCAGCATGAGGCCGTCGGGCGGGACCTCCAGCGGCCGGTCCCGATCGTCGATCAGCCGGTGCAGGACCGCCCCCGGCTCGATCCCCTGCAGGCTGGTGCGGTAGCTGCGGGGGCCGCTCACGAACCGGACGGGGACGGCCCGGAAGCCCTCCACCTGGTCCACCCCCGGCAGGGCGTCGAGCTCGAACAGGGCCCGGCGGGAGGTGGGCTGCACGAAGGTGACGGTCAGGTCTTCGCGCTGGGCCACGCCGTACTGCACGTCGATCACGTGCTCGATCGTGTCGTTGAAGAACGCGCCCACCATGAGGACCGCCACCGCGAAGGCGGTCCCCACCACCGTGAGGCCGGTCTTCACGGGGGTCCGCTCCAGGTTGCGGACCACCATGCGCGCCGGCTGCGAGAGGAAGCGCCCCAGCGCCAGGCGCTCCACCAGCGACACCCGGAACCGCGGCGGCGCCTCGGGCCGCATGGCCTCCGCCGGGGGCAGCACCACCGCCTGCCGCACGGCGAGCAGGGTGCCGACCGTGGCCGCCAGCCCGCTGACCCCCACCGCGATCAGGACCTCCACCGCCTCCACCCGGTAGGCCAGGTCGGGGAACCGGTAGTAGTCCATGTACATTTCGCTGAGGTTGCGCCCCAGCCAGCCGCCGAGGGCCACGCCGATCGCGGCGCCCAGCAGCGCGATCAGCAGCACCAGCTGCAGGTAGTGGGCCCCCACCTCGCGGTCGCGGTAGCCGAACGCCTTGAGGGCGGCGATCTGCTCGCGCTGGGTGCGGATCAGGCGGGTGGTGACCACGTTGAGCAGGAAGGCCGCCACCCCCAGGAACACGGTGGGGAAGATCCGGGCCATCTGCGCCAGCTGCTTGAACTCCTCGGTGAGGTAGCGGTGGCTGCGCTGGTCCTCGCGGTCGTACGCCCCCAGGCCCCCGTAGGGCTCGAGCAGCTCGTCGACGCGATCGATCACCTCCTGCTGGCTGGCGTCGGGCCCGAGCGCCAGGGCCAGGTCGTTGAAGGCCCCGTCCATGTCGTAGGCGACGCCCAGGGAGGAGCGGGCCATCCACAGGATCGCGAACCGCTCGAAGTCGGGGAACACGTCGGCCGGCGCCCCCTGCAGGACGGTGTCGGGGCCGACGAGGTCGAACCGTACCGGCACGCGGCGCTCGACCCCGCTCTCATCCTCGACACCGCGCTCATCTAGGGCTAGGTCGAAGCGGTAGGAGCCGGGCGTGGTCACGAACGACCGGTCGACGCCGATCGTGATCGTCGCCGCCGTGCCCACCTCAAGCACGCCCGATCTCGGCGACGCGGTGACCACCCCCGCCACCAATGGCTCCGGGTTGTCCGCCGCCAGCACGAAGTCGATGATCGACCACTCGAGAGTCGAGCCCCCGACGTTCCTCAGCTGTAGCGCCAGCGTCGTGGCGCCCGCGCCGAAGTCGAGCAGCCCCGGCTCGAACGCCAACTCACCGGGAACCGTGGGTGAAGTGCCCCCGACGCTAGTGACCGCGGCCG
>JAWLGW010000598.1:0-4939 GCA_041690735.1 Planctomycetota bacterium | reverse complement strand
TCGATCAGGTGCTTGAGGGCCTGGTCGGGCGTCAGCGCCGGCCGGTCGACCAGGTCCGTGGTCAGCGCGTCGTACTCCTCGCAGATCCGCACGATCATGGAGAAGGGGTGGTACGGCGGCGGGATCCGCACCGGGGTGCGGCCGTGGTGCAGGTCGTACTGGAAGCTGACGATGGCCGAGGTGAGGGTCTTGGTGGTCAGCTTGCGCCCCTCGAGGAGCGCGGCCATGGCCCGGTAGGGGTGCAGGCCCTCTTCAGCCTCCTCATCGGGGGAGAAGGCGCTCTTGTCGAGGAGCGCGTGGGGGCCGCGGAACCGGCCCAGGGCGTGGAGCATGCCGGCCAGGGCCAGGTCCGAAAGGCGCACCCGGCTGACGCCCAGGTTGTGGCCCAGGAGGATCGCCAGGAAGCCGGTGTTGGTCATGTGGTTGTAGAGGTACTCGTCTGCCCCCTTCACCGAGCCCATGGCGACGAACTTGTGCGGGTACTTCGACACCATGCCGCACAGCTCCTGGAGCGCGCGGTGCAGCTTCTGTGTGAAGTAGCGGTTGAGCTCCTCCTGGCGCAGGTTCTTCAAGTACTCGCGCAGCAGCACCAGCGTGCGGGCGTAGGCGAGGGGGAAGTAGGCCGACTCGTCGATCTCGACCTCGTGGACCTGCGCCGAACCCGTGGTCTCGCCGGGTCGGTAGACCTGCACCTTGTCCTTGAGGCCGGCCGCGTCGATCCCCTCCTTCACCTGCTCGAGCGGGACGCGCTCCTGCCCCTCCGGCGGCTTGACCAGCGCGAAGAAGACCTTGAGGTCGTCGATCGACAGGGCGCCGGTGAAGGCCAGCTCCGCCATGTCGAGCTGCTCGAACGCCTTGGTCACCCCCTGGATCGTGTTGAAGGCGCGCCGTCCGCCGCGGACGGGGTCCTTGTTGAAGTACAGCATGCCCTCCTCCGCCTGGAGGCGGGCCGAGCCCATGCGGTCGGTGACCTGGACGATCACCTCCTTGAG
This sequence comes from Planctomycetota bacterium, assembly GCA_041690735.1. Lineage (GTDB taxonomy): Bacteria > Planctomycetota > J058 > J058 > J058 > JAWLGW01. The sequence goes on along the minus strand of JAWLGW010000598.1, from coordinate 3,947 downwards.
CTGGCCGAGGGGCTCGTTGAGGTTCACGTTGCCCACGTCGTACAGCCGCACCAGGCGCAGCACCTGCAGCAGGTGCTTGCAGAAGGTGAGGCCGATGTCCTGGCCGGACTCGTTCTTCAGGTCGATGCCCACGGCGTCACTTCCTCCGGCTGCTGCGCAGGTCGTCGAGCGCCTTCTGCGCCAGGCTGCGGATCTCCTTGACCGCCTGCCGGTTGAACAGCAGCGTCTTGCGGCTGGCCTGCTGCTCGAGGAAGGCGACGGCGGTGGTGCCGCCGAGGTAGCGCAGGGCCTCGATGAAGGCCTGCCGCTCGTGGACGTCTCGCTGCACGAACTCGCTCGACTCGATCACCTGCTTGATGCGCGGCACCGCCTCGCGGTGGCGGCCCTTGACCAGCGCCTGCAGGGCCTTGACCCGGTCGTCGCGCGACGCGGCGCCGAGGGCGTCCATGTGGACCTGCACGCGCCCCTCGCCGGTCGCGGTCCGCCACATGTGATCGGCGTACTGCTTCACCTCGGGGTCGGGGTGGGCCCGCGCCAGCTTGAGCTGGCGGTTGAGCTCGTCGCCGCGCACCACCTTGCTGACGACGAACAGGCCGGCGCGCACCGTCGCGGCGTCCCGGTCAGCCGACAGCAGGGCGTCGAGCACCTGCGGCTTGCTCCCGGCGTGCTGGAGGAGGAACCGCTGCAGCTCCTCCTTGAGCTCGTTGTCCTCGGTCTCGAGGAAGCTCGCCACCGCGGCCAGCAGCCCCGCCTCGTCCATGAGGGCCAGGATCCGGCAGAAGGCCTTCGGTCCGCCCAGGGCGCCGCCCTTCGAGAGCTTCACCAGCCGCTCGAGGTTCTCCTCGCGGCCCAGCCAGCGGAACACCTCGCGGAAGATCTGCTCGTCCTCGTCCTCGACCAGCTGAAGCTCGCCGTCGAAGCGGCCCAGCAGCTTGCCGAGCAGCTCCATGTCCTTGCTGCGCAGGGCCAGGTCGACCGACTCGGTCAGGAGCCAGGCGATGTCCTCGCGCGGGAGCACGTCGGGGGCGAGCGCCAGGCCGTCGAGGGCCTGGCTCACCGTCGTCTCGAGCAGCCGGTCCGGCGACCAGCTGGCGACCTCCGCCTGGAGCTGGCGCAGGGCGTCGGCGTGGACGTCGAAGATGTCGCCGTCGCTCTCCTCCCGCTCGGCGGAGTCGTCCTCGAGGTCCTCGATCGACTCCAGCTCGCTGGCGCCGTCGGTCAGCTCGAAGGAGTAGGCGCCGCGCTCCCTGTCGGCGTTGCTCAGCGACTCGACGATTCCGTCGACGTCCCGGTTCATCTCCTTGAGCAGGTCGAGCTGGCCCGCCGAGAAGAAGTCGGGCGACTCCCAGGCGTCAGTCAGGTTGTTGATCGCGACGTAGTCGATGTTCTTGAAGTCGGCCTCCCACAGGAGCAGCGTGGAGTCGGCGTCGGGGTCGGCCACGGTCTTGTAGAACACGTGCGCCAGCCCCACCGCCTCCTCGTGGGTGACGCCGCGGGCGACGCTGAGCTCGCGCAGGCCGTCCACGTACAGGCGGAAGGCGAGGTTCTCCTTCTGGCTCTCGCTGCTGTAGACCTCCTGCTCGGCCACCTCGAGGGTGTCCTGGTTGACCTTGATCCGCAGGACGTCGTGGAGCTTGGTGTACGCCCGCAGCCGCTTGCTGAACTCGGCGACCGCGTCCACGCAGTACTGGTGGTCGTGGGGGTACAGCTTGAGGTTGGTGAAGGCCTTCAAGAACAGGCTGAAGACCTCGCGGGCGAACCAGACCCGCTCTTGCTCGGTCTCCGTCATGCTCATGGCAGAGCCTCCCCCCGGTCGCGACGGGGCGCGGAGCCTCGAGGCGACCTCCGGTGACTCTACTGACCGGTCGCGGGGAGTGCCACCGGATGGGGGATGGTGCTGTGATGACGAGACGTCGCGCTCGCGCTCGTGGTCGTGCTCGTGCTCGACTACGACGCGACCACGACCACGACCACGACCACGAGCGCGAGAGAGGCGAGAGGCGAGAGGCTCGCTAGCGACCCTCCGGGATCCCCAGCACGTCCTCGACCGTGTCGGTCAGGCCGCGGTGCGGCTCGCCGTAGGGCTCCTCGACGCCGAAGCCGGGGTCGTAGTCGTCGAAGCCGCTGAGGTCGCCGCCGGGCGCCTCCTCGTCGGGCATGCGGGGCACGCCCGCGATCCCGGCGATCAGCGCGTCGTGGTCGCCAGCGCGGAACAGCTCGTACTCGTACGCCATGAGCGCCTCGAGGTCACGCATGCGGGCGTCGAGCAGCTCCCGGCCCACCGGGTCGGTCACCCGCTCGCGCGCCGCCATGAGCAGGTCGATCTCGTCCTGGAAGGAGATCGTCCGGTTCATGCTCGGGTGGAGCATGTCGTGGGGCTCCTCACGGTTGCGGTCGTACAGCTCCACCATGTGGTTGTGGCGGCGGCGGCCGTACTCCTCGAGCATGGCCTCGAGGCGGGCGTCGATCGTGTTGTCGGGGATCTCCCCCGCCTCGACCTTGCGGTCCAGCTCGCTCAGCGCCGCGTCCAGCCGCTGGTCCTCGGCGTGGATCGGGGCCAGCAGGCGGTTGCGGTAGTTGGTGTAGGCGTCACCCACCTCGGCGATCCGCGCCGCCAGCTCCTCGGGAGACAGGTCCTCGGCGCCGTCGAGGAGCGCTCGCCCCGCGGCGGTCACCTCGGACATGGCGTCCTCACGGGTCGCGCTGCGGTTGATGGCGTCGGTGATGTTGTCCTGGAACACCAGCAGGGTCGGGATGCCGCCGTACTTGGTGGCCTTCCAGATCCCGCGTCCGGTGGCGGTGACGAGGCCGGCGGCGGCCGCGCTCATGCGGCGTCCGCCGTAGAGGACGAAGGCGCCCGGCTCGCGCACCGCCATGCGGGCGCCGCGGGCGACGTCACGGCCGAAGTCGGCCACCCGGCGCCCGGCCCGCACGGCGACGTTGCCGCCGCGCGAGGCGCGGCGCGCCAGCTCGACGTTGCGGGCGCGGCTCATGGCGCGCGAACGACGGACGGTGGCCGCCGCCCGCGGGAACGTCCGCCCCAGGCGTTCGCCGGCGCGGGCCGTGGTGCGCGTGACAGGGTTGGTGACGACGCGTGTGGCGCGGGCCGTGGTGCTGGTGACGCGCCCGAGGGTGGATGCCTTCGCCAGCTTGTCGAGCCCCTTGGTGCCGACCACCGACAGCGCGACCTCGGCGGTGAGGGTGCCGGTCATCTCCCAGAACTTCTCGGGGTCGTTGCTCCAGGCGTCCTTGTACTCCTCCCACAGCGCCTTCATCGCCTCCTTGGTCTCGTCCCAGTTCTCGATCGCGTGGTAGATCCCCTTCACCGTGTCGATGGGGTGGAGCACCATGTTCACGATGCCCTTGCCCGCGTTCCACACGCCCTTGCCGAAGCCCTTGGTGAAGGCCCAGCCGTTGCGGGCGACGGTCTTGACGCCGTTCCACACCGCGGGCGCCGCGGTCTCGGTGACCCAGTTGGCGGCCGAGCCCACCGCGTCGCGGGTTCGCTCGTAGGCCCGGTCCAGCCAGCCCGGCCACAGGCCGTACGGGTCGTTGAACATGACGGGGTTGTTGCCCACGTAGGCGTACAGGTTCATGCCGCCCAGCAGGCCGGCCGGGTCGGGCGAGGTGAACCGCCCGAGGTCGGGGGCGTACGCCCGCGCCCGGTAGTGGTACAGCCCGGTCGCGCCGTCGAAGGCGCGCGAGGTGTAGCGGAACGGGTTCCACTGGGCGGCGTCGCCCTCGACGCTGCGCGCGGCGCCGAAGGGGTCGTAGGCGTAGCGCGCCGCCACCCGGCCCTCGGCGCCGGTCATGGAGGTCACGCGGCGCACCAGGTGGTGGTGTTAGAACAACGACTCCTCGCCGCGGCGGGCCGCCAGCACGTCGTCGTCCCCCGGGCCGTGCACGAAGCTGGTGAGCAGCGCGCCCTCGGCCCCGAGCTCGCCGAC
>JAWLGW010000597.1:0-4950 GCA_041690735.1 Planctomycetota bacterium | reverse complement strand
GGGTTCACTCCCCTGGCTCGGGGCGGCCGACCCGGCGGGTGTCGCGGCGCAGCGCCTGCGTCTCCATGAGCCCCCGCTGCGCCTCCTCGTTGCTGGGGTCGACGGCGAGGGCGCGCCCGTAGGTGTCCACGGCCGCCGAAAGCAAACCCGCCTGCACCTGCGCCTGCCCCAGGGCGAGGAGCAGCGGCAGCGAGGTGGGCTTGTCCTCGAGGCCGGCCCGGGCCAGGGCGATCGCCCGCTCCCACTTGCTGCTGGCCTCGGCCAGGCGGATCGCCTTGAGGCAGGCGCTGGTCTGCGGCCCCGGCCCCTCTCCGTCGAGCTCCGCCTCCGCCAGCGCCCGCCGGCGCCCGGTGCGCTGGGCCTCCTGGCGCTGGCGCTTGCGCTGCACCTGCGCCAGGAGCTCGCGGGCAGGCTCGGCCTCGGGGGCCCAGGCCACGACCTCGCGCAGGACCGCCTCGGCCTGACCGTAGCGGCCCTGCTCGTACAAGATCCAGGCCAGCTGCTGGCGGAGCTGCCACCGGCTGGGGGCGAGCTCGATCGCCCGCTCGTAGGCGGGGATCGCGCCCTCCGCGTCCCCCTTCACCACGTACAGCACCTCGGCCAGGCGCACCGCCGCCTTGATCGAGGTGGGGTGCCAGCTGCAGGCCTCTCGCAGGGCGGCCACCGCCTCGTCGGTCCGCCCCAGCGCCACCAGCGCCTGGGCCAGGTGGAGGCGGGCCGGCAGGTGGTCGGGGGCGAAGGCGGCGGCGACCGCGAACTTGGCCCGGGCGTCCTCCAGCCGGTCCTTGCGGCGCAGGGCCACGCCCAAGAAGAAGGCCACCGCGGCCGAGGTCGGCAGGTGGGCCTCGATCTGCTTCTCGAGCGCCAGCACCTCGTCGACCTGTCCGGCCTCGAGCATGCGGTGCAACAGGTCGGGCACCGCCTGCTCGGGCTCGTGCGCCAGGGCCCGCTCCAGCGCCTGCCGCGCCTGCAGCGCCGCGCTGGCGCTCACCTCCAGCCCGGCGAAGGAGGCCTCGATCATGGCCTCGGACGTCGACGGCCCCGCCTCCGCCTCGTCGGCCGTGATCGGCCCGCCCTCCTCGTCCTCGATCGCCACGAAGGTGCGGCTCCGCTTGAGCCGCGCCTTGAGCTCGGCCAGGGCGTCCTCGCTGACGATCGGCGGCGAGTCGGCGCGTCGCGAGGGGTCGTCGGCGCGCTCGGTGGCGCTGATGCGGCGGGTGGCCCCCTCGGTGAAGCGCAGCTGCTGCAGCTCGGCGAGCGCCTCCTCGGCCGAGGCGAAGCGCGCGTCCATGGCCTTGGCGCACAGGCGCTCGAGGAAGGCCTGCACCTCGGGGGTGGCGTCGGCCACCAGCTCGCGCAGGTCCGGGAGGGGCTCCACGATCTGCTTCTCGAGCACCTCCAGGGTGGAGTTGCCGGAGAAGGGCGGCCGGCCGCTGATCAGCTCGAACAGCGTCACCCCCAGCGAGTAGATGTCGGCCCGGTGGTCGAAGTCGTCGCCGGTCGCCTGCTCGGGGGCCATGTACTGCGGCGTGCCGATGATCTCGCCGAACACCGAGATCTCCTCGCTGGTGCTGCTGGAGAGGATCCGCACCAGGCCGAAGTCGGCGATCTTGACCCGGGGCTCGGGGGTGATCAGCAGGTTGGCGGGCTTGACGTCGCGGTGCACGATCCGGTGGGCGTGGGCGTGGCCCAGCCCCTCCAGCACGCGGGCCCCGATCCACAGCCCCCGCCGCAGGCCGAGCGCGCCGCGGGTCTCGAGCACCTGCCGCAGGTCCTGCCCCTTCACGTACTGCATCACGATGAAGTGGTAGCCGTGGGCGGTGTCGAAGTCGTACACCGAGACGATCGCCGGATGCTCGAGGGTGGCGGCCGCGCGCGCCTCGCGGGCGAACCGCTCCAGGTTGCCCTCGATGTTCATGAGGCGCGGGTGGAGGACCTTGACCACCACGTCCCGGTCGAGGCGCATGTGGTGGGCCCGGTAGGTGGTGCCCATGCTGCCCTCGGCCAGGCGCTCCAGCACCAGGCAGCCGCCCAGGGTGAGGCCGATCAGGCCGGCGCCCTCGTCGTCGGCGGGGGCGCCGCTCCGCTGCAGGGCCGCCTTGAGCTTCTCGATCGCGGTCGCCTGCGGCTGGGTGATCAGGCCCATGCCGACCAGGATCTCGCCCAGGCTCCGGTCGGGGTTGACCTCCTGCTTGGCGAGGGCCGCCTCGAGCTGCTCGCGGGTGATGAAGCCGCGAGCGACCGCGGTCTCGCCGAAGAGCTGCGAGTCCTGGCTCATGGCTGGAAGATAGCACGCGGGCGAGCGCGGTTCGCGGGGCTCAGGCCGCGGGGGGCGGGATTACGCTTCGCCTCTGGCGAACAGGACCACGCCGATGGCGCCGAACAGGAGCAGCGGCGCGAACGCGGCCGCGAGCGGCTCCACGGCGCCGCGGTTGCCGAGCTCGACCATGACCGTGGTGAGCAGGAAGTAGCCCACCCCCAGAGTAATGGCCCCCACGACCCGGGCGTACAGGCCCGACTCGACCCCGCCCAGGGCGAGCGGGAGCGCCGCCAGCAGCAGCGCCAGGCCCGCCAGCCACTGGGTGTAGCGCTCGTACAGCAGGACCTCGAGGTGCCGGAATCCGGGGGTGCGCGCCAGCTGGGCCTCGAGCTGCTCGCTCGACAGGTAGATCGGCGAGTCGATCGAGGCCTCCACGTCCGATGGCAGGACCGGGGTCTTCACCAGGTGCCCGTCGCCGCCGAAGGGCCGCACCACGTCCCCACCCTCCTGCCGCTCGATCACCACACCGCGCAGGAAGCGCCACCCGGCGCCCTCGGGCACCGCCTCCTCGGCCAGCACCGACAGCGCCTCGCCGCCCTCCTGGTTGCGCAGCACGTACCGCGGCTGCACCAGCACCTGCCGGCGGGGCTCGTAGTACCGCGCGGTGAGCACGCCCCGCCGGTCGGGCAGGGGGCGGATCGTCTCGAGGTCGTGCAGGGTGCGCGCCCGGCGCAGGTACGCCAGGCGCGGGAGGAGCAGCTCGCGGTCGGCCCAGGCCAGCCCGCCCAGAAGGGTAGCGGCGATCAACAGCGGCGCCACCAGCCGCCGGGGCGCGTAGCCCGCCGACAGCAGGGAGACCAGCTCGTTGGAGCGGATCAGGTCGATCACGACCCACAGGCCGGCCAGCAGCACGAAGTGCGGGCTGAGGGTGAAGAACAGCTCGGGCACCATGGTGCCGTAGCGCTCGAGCAGCGCCCGCCCCAGACCCAAGGAGGGGTCGAGCTCGGTCAGCTCGCGCCCCCGCCGCCCCAGCCGCTCGAGGTTGCTGAACAGGTCGATCACCCAGAACAGCGCCAGGGAGGAGACCAGGAAGGTCAGGTAGGCGCGCAGGAAGCGCCCTAGCAGCCACCGATCGAGGGTCGACACGCGGCCATTATGGCCGCAGCGGCGTCAAGCGGTGTCAAGGAAGAGCGATCAGCCGTCAGCCCTCAGCCGTCAGGGTGACCTGTACGGGAAGGCCTCCAGCGCTCTGGTCGCCCTCGCGGCGGTCACCCGCGCTCGCGCTCGTGGTCGTGGTCGTGGTCGACCGCGAGCGACCACGATTACGAGCGCGAGCGCGATGTCTCGAGCCCGGTCGGAGGCGTGGACTCAGGCCACACTGATCGCTGACAGCTGAGGGCTGAGCGCCCGCTTCACTCGTCGCCCAGGCCGCCGAGCGGCGCGGGCGGCTTGCCCGCGGGCACCTCGTCCTCGGTGGTGTCCCGGCCGGCGGGGAGCGGCTTGAGCTCCTTGACGAAGGCCACCGCCTCGCGGTCGACCAGCAGGGCCAGGTTGATCCGGCCGCGCCCCAGGACGGCGTGCTTCTTGGGATCGGTCTTGTCGATCACCCACACCGACTCGTTGGGGCTCTCCTCCACCGGCTTGCCGTTCGACTTGAGGATCCGCCCGGGCATGACCACCCGCGCCCGATAGGCGAGCCCGGCGCGGGCGCGCTCGGTCAGCGCCAGGATCTTCTGCTCCGTCTCGTCGAGCTTCTCGCCCGGGGCGGGCCCGCCGTCGGTGAACTCCTCCAGGGGGATCGCGTCGTCGGTGTCGAAGCCGTACACCACGCGCACCTTGCCGTCGCCGTTGTCGTAGAAGTCGATGCGCCGGTCCTCGCCGAAGCCCTCGATCTTGGCGAGGGCCTCGAGGTCGCGGAAGGCGACCACCAGGTGGACCTTGCTCTTGGTGCCCTTCTGCTGGAGGTCGAGCTCCTTGACCTCGATCCCCTCCACCTCGAGCCCGGCCAGGATCTCCTCGCGGGTGGGGCCGGCCATCTCCTTGGGGTCGGGCTCCTCGCCCAGGGCCCGCGAGACCTCGCTCAGGATCCCGAGGTCGACCACGAAGTCGACCCGCAGGGTGCCGCTGCCGTCCTTGTTGAGCGTCAGCACCTCCCGGTAGTCGAGGCAGCCGGTGAGCAGCGCCGCGCACACGGCGGCGAGCACGAGCAGGGGAGTCGGGGCGAGCGTCCGGCGCATGCTCCTTCGCTCCTTGCGCGGCGGGGTGGAGGAGCGCCGCGCTGGTAAGGTGACTTGTCGCACACGGCGAGCCGGGGCGCAACGCGTCGGACGCGCGGGAGGGAGCGGCGTGGAGCGGGCACCCGAGGAGCAGCACGCAGACGGCCCTGCGGACCGCCGGCCGGACCGCCGGCCGGAGGTGGGTCCGCTGAGCGGCCTGGCGATCGCCGCGGCCCTGGCGGCCGGCCTCCAGCTGACCCTGGCCCTGCTGGCGCGGACCTTCGCCAGCGAGGGCCTGTGCCTCGACGTGCACGGCCCCTTCTCCTGCGCCGCGCTGCTGCGGCCCCGCCTGGGCGCTGTGGGTCCGCTGTCGGTGTCGGGGCTGGCGGTGGCGGGCAGCGCGCTGACCTTGCTGTTGGCCCTGCGCCTGCTGCTGGCGCCCCGCCTGGCGTCCCCCCGCACCGAGGCGGGGCG
>JAWLGW010000596.1:0-4967 GCA_041690735.1 Planctomycetota bacterium | reverse complement strand
CGAGCCGCCCGCCGACCAGCAGGTCCGGGTCGGCAAGAGCGCGCTCCGCTGCCCGTACTGCCACGACGACGTGGACCCGGCGGCCGAGTGGCTGGCCTGCGCCAGCTGTCTGGCGCGCCACCACGGGCCCTGCTGGGGGGACGTCGGCGCCTGCGCCTCGTGCGGCGCGGCGGATCACCTGGTGCGACCGCAGGCGGCCGAGGTCCAGGCGCCCGCGAAGGAGGACCTGGTCCTGGGCCTCGACGCCGGCGAGCGGCGCCTGGTGCTGGGCCTCCTGGTGAGCTTCCTGGTCCTGGTGGGCGGCGGCGCGCTGGTGGGCGCTCTGATCGGCGGGCCGGCGGGCGCGCTCGCGGGCGCCTGCATCGGCCTCGTGATCCTGATCGGGATCGGCGGCTCTCTGCTGGGGTAAGTGAGGGCACGACTCGGCGTCGTCTTCTCTCCCGCCCCGGCTCGCCGCGCCCCTGCTCGGCTTGATCCGGGCACGAGCGGTCAGCAGTTAGCGGTTAGCTGCTGTCGCGCGTGTCCAAGCCGCTTGCGAGGAGCTCTCGAGGAGCGACAGCTCTAACAGCTAATGGCTAACTGCTAACCGCTAGGTGCCGCGCGACGAGCGACTCGGAATCGTGCACCCCTCACTTAGAAGTCGTACACCCGCACCACCTCGAACACCCACCCCACCGCGGGACCCTCGGCGACCCTGGCGGTGAAGGTCTCGCGCACGACCTCGCCCGGCGGCACCTCGAGGTAGACGGTGCAGGCGCCCGCGGCCTCGCCGTCCTCGCGGCGCAGGGTGATCGTGCCGTTCACGGTGCGAGGTCCGTCGCTGGTGTTCTCGGCCGCGGCCTCGAACTTGTCCCAGCCGTCGAGCTCGTCGGCGACGTTCACGATGGTGATGCGTACGCCGTTCTCCTCGACCGACTGCTGCTCACCCATACCGGCGCCTCCCCGACCGGGTGCATTGTGGCCCCCAGAGCGGAAGACTGCCACGTCCCTGCGAAGCGGGGGGGTGCGCCGGGGCGCCCGAATGCGCTCACCCGGTCCAAGTCTTTGACCTCCCGGTTGCGTCCGCGGCCCGGAGACCGAGGATCGAGCGGTGGCTCCCCCATCTGCGGACGCGCTGCGGTGGAACGTGCGCAAGGTGCTCGTGCTGGCGGGCGCCTGGATGTTCCTGGTGATCATGCCGGTGGTGGTGCCCTTCCTGCGCCACCACGGCCTCGACATGACCGAGGTGTTCGCGCTCCAGGCGATCTTCGCGGTGGCGGTGGTGGCGCTGGAGGTCCCCTCGGGCTACGCCGCCGACGTGCTGGGCCGGCGGGGGTGCCTGATCGTCGCCAGCGCCTTCTACGGGAGCGCCTTCACCCTGCTGGCCTTCGCCGACGGGTTCGGGCAGTTCGTCGCCTTCGAGGTGCTGGCGGCGGTGGGCGCCAGCCTGTACTCCGGCGCCGACGTGGCGCTGCTGTACGACTCGCTGGAGGCCCTCGACGCGCGAGGCGAGGGGCGGCCGCTGCTGGGGCGACGCCTGTTCTGGGCGCAGGTGGGCGAGACCCTGGCGGCGCTGCTGTGCGCGGCGCTCCTCGCGGCGAGCGGACAGGACCTGCGCTGGCCCGCGGCGGTGGGGGCGGTCACCGCCTGGGCCCCGCTCCTGATCGCGCTCACCCTGGTCGAGCCGCCCCGCGCCCGCCTGTCCGGGAGCCACCGGCAGAACGCCCGCCGGATCGCCGCGGTGCTGTGGCGGGAGTCGGCGACCCTGCGGCTGGTCCTGATCAACCTCATGGCCTATGGCCTGGCTACCCTGCTGGCGGTGTGGGCCTTCCAGGACTACTGGCGGGACCGCGGGGTCCCGCTGGAGCTGTTCGGGATCCTGTGGGCCGCCTTCAACCTCACCGTCGCCCTCTCGGCCCGCTTCACCCACGCGCTCGAGCGCCGAGCGGGCGAGCGGGCGGTGCTGCTGGCGATCGGCGTCCTGCCGGTGGCGGCCTACTTCGGCATGGCCGCCTGCGGCGCGGCCCCCGCGACCCCCGTGTGGGCGGCGCTCGGGATCGGCGCGGGGCTGCTGCTCAACGTGTGCCGGGGGTTGACCCAGGTCGTGCTGCGCGACGCCCTCAACTCCCGGGTCGAGGGGGACCTGCGGGCGACGGCGAACTCGGTGGCCAGCCTGGGAGTGCGGCTGGGGTTCGCGGTGACGGGCCTGCTCCTGGGCTGGGGGATCGACGCCCACGGCTACCCGCTCGCGTTCGCCGCGGCCGGGGCGGCCTACGTGGGGGCGTTCCTGCTGCTGCTGCTGCCCCTCGTCCACCGGCTGGGGGCGAGCGAGGCTACGCCGACGTCGGCTCGGCCGGCTCCTCCTCGACCTTGAGGAGGTCCGCCGGCAGACGCGGTCCCGGCTGCAGGTGGTCGCGCCACTCGGCCTGCGACCAGTGCTCGATCTGGCCGCAGGTGCGGCAGCGCAAGCGCCAGCAGTAGCTCTCGTCGCCGTAGTCCTCGACCCGAGCCGTCTCGTGGCCGCACAGGAGGTGGCGAAGGCGATTCGTCATGAGGGTCCCCCGACCCAGTGCCACGGAAGTGTAAGCGATGGCGAGGATGAGCGTCCGCCGCCTCGCTGTAACTTTCGTGTCTGCTACCGCTTAGACCTTGACGCCGCGGAGGCGCTGCATAGGATACGCGGCCTGTCGCGGCGGGTTTGACCTTGCCGCGCGAGGTGTCCCATGCCCCGCCCCCCCACCCTGCTGCAGGGCCTCTCGCCGGCGCTCGTGCTGCTGTCCCTCCTCGCCGCGCCGACGGGGAGCGCGCGGGCGCAGTCGGACGACCTGCAGGACCTGTCGGGGCCGGTCCCGGTCGACCTCCACAACCCCGACGTCGAGGCGAAGGACGGCAGCGCCAGCCGGCCGGTCCGGGGGGGTCAGCTGCGGGTGCGCACCCCCGGGGACCCCAAGTCGATCAACCCCATGTGCGACAACGACGCGCCCACCCGGCAGGTCTACCAGTACCTCAGCCACACCCTGGCCGGCCGCGACCGCGAGACGTTCGAGTGGCTCCCCGAGCTGGCGCGCTGGTGGGAGGTGTTCGACACCGTCGACCTCGTGGACGGCGGCCGCCTCGAGGGGCGGGTGGTGAGCGAGGACGAGGAGGCGGTCGTGCTGGGCGTGGGCGGCGCGCGGCTGACCTTCGTCGAGGTCGACCTCGACCGCTTCGTGCCCGACGAGGGCCGCCCGTTCACCTTCGGGAAGGGCCTGCCGCTGCCCCGCGGCGTCGCGGGGCGGGTGATCCCCAAGGCGGACACCGGCCTCCCCGAGGTGCGCGGCCGCCTCGATCGCCACCCGGGCGGGCGCTACACCGTGTGGGTCGAGCGCGCCCCGACCGAGGTGAAGCGGATCCCCCGCGACCAGATCGCGTACGCCCTCGAGGGCGAGGAGGGGGCGAAGGAGTCGGTCGCCGCCCTGCGGCGCGAGGCGGGCTTCGTGGTCCACCTGCGCCCCGGGATCACCTGGCACGACGGGCAGCCCTTCACCGCCGACGACGTGGTGTTCTCGTTCGACGCGATCATGAACCCCGCGGTCGACGCGGCGGAGCTGCGGCAGTTCTTCGAGGACCTGGCGGAGTACCGGAAGGTGGGCGCCGACGCGGTGCGGTTCCGCTTCGCCCGCCAGTACTTCAATGCCTTCGGCAGCGTGGTCCAGGACGCCAAGATCTACCCGCGCCACCGGTTCGGCCCCGAGCTGTTCAAGGGGGACCCCGAGGGCTTCGGCAAGCACTTCAACCAGCACCCCGACCACCAGGGACCGATCGGCAACGGGCCCTACAAGTTCTCCCGCTGGGACCGGGGCAAGCTGGTCGAGATCGTGCGCAACGACGCCTGGTGGGTCACCCCCGCCGGCGCCGACGGGGAGCGGCGCTCGGTCCTGCCCTGGTTCTCGCCCGATCAGCCCTACCTCGACCGGATCCGCTGGATCATCATCAACAACAAGAACGCGGCCCTGAAGGCCCTCCGCAACGGCGAGGTCGACGCCGACTTCGACGTGGAGCCGATCACCTGGGGAGAGGCCGACACCAACGCGCCCGAGTTCGTGTCCCGCTTCGTCCGCGCCCCCTTCCTCCAGCCGCTGTACACCTATATCGGCTGGAACCAGAAGCGGAAGGGGGTCGGCCCCGAGCGGCAGTTCTTCGCCGACGCCCGGGTGCGCCGGGCCATGACGCACCTGATCCCGCGCCACCAGATCCTGCGTGAGATCCACAACGGCCTGGGCGAGATCGCCACCGGGCCCTTCTTCAAGCAGGGCCCCTTCGCTGACCCCACGGTGGAGCCCTACGAGTCCAGCCTGCGCCGGGCCGAGCTGCTGCTGGACGAGGCCGGCTGGGTCGACCACGACGGCGACGGGGTGCGCGACCGCGACGGGGTGCCGTTCGAGTTCGAGTACGTGATCCACAACATGCGCGACTACCACCAGAAGATCGCCGACATCGTGAAGGAGTCGGTCGAGCGGGTGGGCGTGCGGATGGTGATCAAGAAGCTCGACTGGCCGGTGTTCGTGGACACCGCCCTCGACCAGCGGTTCGACGCGGTGCGCTTCGCCTGGGGCGAGCCCTCGTGCATCGACACGGACCCGTTCCAGATCTGGCACAGCTCGCAGGGGAGCGGGCGCGGCTCGAACTACGTGTCGTACGGCAACGCCGAGGTCGACCGGCTGATCATGCAGGCCCGCCGCGAGCTCGATGTGCTGAAGCGGCAGCGGCTGCTGCGCAAGGTCCACCGGATCCTGCACCGGGAGCAGCCGTACACCTTCATGTTCAACCTCAACGCCCTGTACTTCTACGCCCGCAAGCTGCGCGGGGTGAAGCTGTACATCATCGGCGAGGACCCCTTCGACTGGCGGGAGTGGTACGTCCCGACCGAGCTGCAGGGCACGAGCGGGGGGCGCTGAGCCGTGGCGTTCTGGCAGTTCCTCGTCCGCCGGCTGCTGCTGGACAACCCG
>JAWLGW010000595.1:0-4979 GCA_041690735.1 Planctomycetota bacterium | reverse complement strand
ACGGCGCACACCGCCACGATCAGCACGCCCACGACCAGCTCCACGATCCGTCCAGGGACGGTGGTGGCGTTCGTCAGGTAGTGGTCGACGCGGTCCTGGAGCGGAGCGTCCCTCGGCGGCGGCGGCGGCGGTACGTCGGGCTCGATGTCGGGAGAGATCGTCTCGCGGTGGCGGACGTGGGCGTCATGCTGCGGGCGGTCGACCATGGGCCCGACCTTACCGCCCCGCAGGCGGCGCGCTAGCGGACCTGGGGCGCCTCGCCGGCGGCGATCGCCGCCAAGAAGTCGCGGAGCTGCCCCCGCGGCCGCTCCAGCTGGAACACCACGTGGTGCCCCTCCAGGACCCCGTCCTCGGGGTAGCGGACCATGACCACCGTGCGCGGCGTGCCGTCGGGGGCGCGGCGATTGGCCCCGGCCGGATAGTCGAGGCGCGCCAGCCCGCCCCAGGAGAGGGCCGGGGCCACCTGCTCCTCGGGCGTGGGGCCGGGATCCTCGCCGACGAGGTCCACGCCGATCGCCAGGGCCAGGGCTCGCTGCAGGTCGGTGCCGACCTGCAGGTCGTCGTGCCCCTCGACCACCAGCACGTGGGGCGGCCGCTGCTCGGGCAGGGGCTCGCGCACCAGGTGGCGCAGGTAGTGGGTGTTGTCGGCGGGGCCGCAGGCCAGGTCGAAGGCCATGATCAGGGGGTGGAACCTGTCGAGGCGCTCCCCCAGCGGCAGGCCCAGCAGCTCCACCAGCCGGATCAGCTCGAACGGGTAGCGGGGGCTGAAGGCGAAGTCGACCCACGAGCCGCCGGCGCCGCTCAGGATCACCCCGTCCCAGTCGCCCAGCAGCGCCCCCAGCATGCCCGACAGGTAGCTCCCCAGGGACTGCCCGCCCACCACCAGCAGGTCGGGGTCGAAGCGGACCTTGCCGTCGAGCGCCGCCGAGGCGTCGGTCCCGGGGCACAGGGCGGGGTCGATCCGCAGGGCCAGCAGCGCGGACAGGAAGTGGACCTGCTCCAGGATCATCTGGGCGAAGTTGTCGCGCAGGGCCGCTGCGTTGAGGAAGTTGTAGGCCAGGTAGCCGTCGGCGGCGAGGACGCCCAGCCGCTCGGGGCTGAAGGGGCCCGCCACGCAGGCGGTGCCCCAGCCGGCCGCCGCGGCGTCGCGCGCCAGGCCCGAGCCGGGGGGCGGGGTGGCGTCCTTGGCCTCCTTGCGCCCGCGGTCGATCGCCTGACGGGAGCTGCCGCCGGTGCCGTGGCAGTACACGTACAACGGGAAGCCGCCAGCGGGCATGGGCCCCTGGGGCACCGACAGCTGGAAGGGCGCGCGGGCGACGCCCTGCTGCACCGGCAGGCCGGCCTCGTCGGTCACCTGCCGGCCGCCCCAGAACAGGTAGGGCGGCGCGCCGTCCTGGTACAGGGGCAGGTCGAGGGCGCCGCGCAGGGCCGTGAAGGTCTCGAAGCGATCGCGCACCGCCAGGGGCTCGCTCGGCTGGAGCGGCGGCAGGGCCCGCACGTGCGCCGCCTGCCGGACCAGCCGCGCGGTCGGGTCGCCGGTGGTGAACACGGTCGCCGCCGCGACGTCGCCGGACGCGAGGCCGAGGTCGGGCAGGGCCGCGACCAGCGGCGCGAACGCCCTCGCCAGCGCCTCGCCCCGCGCGCCCGCGGGCACGCCGCCCGCGAGCAACGTCGCCAGCGTCGGGTGCTGCCCCAGCGCCCGGCCGTCGCCCGCGCCCAGGTCCGTGCGGACCACCGCGGCGTAGGTGGTGTTCGCCCGCAGCCCGCGCCCCGGCACCGGCAGCAGCTGCAGCAGGTGCGCGGGCCGGAAGGCGTCGGCCCGCTCGGTCACCGCCACGTGCACCGGCTGGCGGCGCCCGCGCTCGGGGGAGGTCGGGTCGACGTCCACCAGGAACACGGGCGAGGCCGAGGAGAGGGTGGCCAGGGGGTCGTCCGCCGGCGCCCGCAGGGGCGCGTCGAACCGCACCGAGACCGTGCCCGTGGGGCTGAAGCCCTCCTGGACCTGCCCCAGCAGCCGGATCCGCTCCAGGAACACCTCGCCGCGCGGGTTGGGCAGGCCCGTCAGGTCGGGGCGTCCCTGCGGGTCGCGGCGGGCGGCGAGGGGCCAGGGGAGGTCGAAGAAGCCCTGGCCGGCGGGGTCGAACACCGCCCGGGACACGGCCCCAGCCGTCGCCGCCGGGGGCGACGGCTCGCTCGCCCGCGGGCAGCCGAGGAGGACCCACGGGAGGAGGAGCAGCAGGCCGCGGCGGATCACGCCGGGCCCTCGGCGGCCCGCGCCGCCAGCGCCGCGAAGAACCGGGCGGCGTGGACCCCGTCCACCAGCGCGTGGTGGGCCGACAACCCCACTGTCACCCGGTGGCGGTCGCCCTCGGCCACGATCCGCCCCCAGGCGATCCGGGGCACCGAGTCGGGGTCGCCCGGCGCGAGCGGCCGGGGGTGCTGCACCGAGCTGAAGTCCACCCACGGCAGGCAGCTCACGAACACCAGGTCGCCGCGGTCGTCCTCGGAGAGGTCCAGCTCCCCCTGCCCGCGGGCCGCCTCGCTGGCCGCGGCCACACGGGCGGCGAAGGCGGCGGGCTCGGGGTCCCACTCCGCCAGGGCGTAGTTGAAGGTCTCGGCCTCGCCCAGCACCGTGAAGGAGGGACTGACCGCGGCGTACTCCACCACCTCGTCCCCCTCGATCCGCTGCCGCAGCTCAGGCACTTCGTTGCAGGCGGCCATGACCGCGTGCAGCGTCGCGGCGAACAGCCCCCGCCCACCGGCCCGCTCCACCAGCCCCGTCACGTCGATTCGCGCGCACAGGTCGAAGAAGGGCCAGCCGAAGCCGCGGAAGAAGGCGAACTGGCTGCGGCGAGGCCAGGTGGCGAGGTCGATCGTGCGCCTGGGAGTCCGCTGGGGCGCGGTCACGCCAGGCGAGGCTCCTCGCCGTGCGCCAGCAGACAGCAGGCGTATTCGGCCCCGGGCACGTCGTCCGCCACGATCCGGGCGGCGACCTCGGCCGCCAGCGGGCCCGCCGGCACGCCCGACGCGCTGCTGCGCAGGCACAGCCCCCCGCGCGCGGCGATCGACAGGCCCTCCGCCAGGCCCTCCTCGGGCAGCTCCAGGCCGAAGGCCGCGGCCAGCCCCTTGACCGGGGCGCTGCGATAACCCTTCCCGCTGATCCAGTTGGCGTCCTCGGCCCTCCCGGGCTCCAGCACCTGCCAGCAGCCGACCGCCGCGTGATCGGCCACGGTGAAGGCGAGGCCGCGCTGGCCGAGCTCCTGGGTCAACGCCACCGCCAGGGCGTCCCAGCCGTCGCCCTCCTCGTCGCCCCACACCGAGAGGGCCGAGTACGCTGGCAGCTGCGCCGCCAGCCCCGCCGGACCCGTGCGCTCGTCCACCAGCAGCAAGGAGACGTTGCCGCCGCCGCGGCGCAGCTCGCGCCGCGCCTTGGCCTCGAGCACCTCGAGGTCCAAGCGGGCGGGCACCACCAACACCGACACGTCCAAGCCCAAGGGCCCTCCTCAGGCCGGTCGGGCCCCGCTGCGAACGCAGGGGCGCGGGCCTCGCGAAAGCGGAGGTAGCCTAGCAGGCGGACCGGCCGCGGCCGAGCCTGGGTGGAAGCCTCCGGAGGGGACAGGGGGACGAACAGGGAGTATGAAAGAACGACCGCCGCGTTCCTCATTCCCGATCGCTGTTCAGGAGAGCGAGCGGGATTCGACGCTGACAGAGTCGAAGGCGCGCGCGGAGGCCGAGTCGGCTTCACTCCCCCCGCCGATAGTAGCTCGCCTCCGGGAACCGCCGCTCCCACCCGGCCGTCTCCAGGATGTCCCGGGCGGGGGCCATCTCCTGCGAGCCCGTCACGAAGGGGTCCACCAGCAGGTGCCCGCCCGGCGCGACCCGGGCCATGACGTTGCGGAGCGCGGTGGCCAGCGTCTCGCCCCGGAAGTAGCCCAGCAGGTTGCGGCAGCTCACCAGCGGGAAGGGCCCCTCGGGCAGCTCGCCGGTGAGGACGTCGCCCTGCACGAAGGTGCACCGCTCCAGCACCTCGTCCACCACCCGGGTCCGCTCGTCGGCGGCGCGCGTGAAGTAGGCGTCCACCCCCTCCAGCTCGAGGTCGCGCCAGTGCGGCACCAGGACGCCCGAGCGGGCGCGGACGAGGTAGGCCGCCTGCCGGTCCACCCCCACCACCTCGAGGGGCAGGGCGGCCCGCAGCCCGGCGACCACCAGGGAGAAGGGCTCCTTGCCCGTGGAGCAGGGGATCGACAGCGCGCGGCGCGGCTCCGCGACCTCGCGCAGCACCTCGCTGAGGCGGGCGAAGTCGGCCGCCCCCTCGCCGGCCCACATCATGCGCGTCTCGCCGGTGAGCAAGTTGGCCAGGGTCCGCTCCAGCACCCCCATTCCGCCCCAGGTCTCGTCGTCGACCCACGAGCGCCCGCGCTCGCCGCTCGAGGCCGCGCTGCCGTCCTGCCGGAACCGCTCCACCCGCTCGGCGTCCGCCAGCCGGCGCAGGTAGTCGGGGAGGTCGGCGGAGGCGTCCAGCACCGCCTGCAGCTCGCGCACGTAGCGCGACCCCGGGTCGAGGTCCTGCGCCACCTGGGCCACGAAGGCCCGCACGTCCTCGAGGGTCAGCCCCTCCTCCTCCTGAGTCTGCCAGCGCAGCGCGGTCATGGTGCACCTCTCGCGGGGGCGGGGGCCCCGAGAGAGGAGCATAGCGGGCCGGAGCCGGCGCTGCTCGTAACCCCACCGCGCTGCGAGTACCATGCCTGCGTGAGCGGCGTGGTCGAGATCTGGTCGGACGGCTCTTGCCTGGGGAACCCGGGGCCCGGCGGCTACGCCGCCCTGCTCCAGTACGGGCGCCACGAGAAGGAGCTCGTGGGCGGCGCGCCGCAGACCACCAACAACCGCATGGAGCTCCTGGCGGCGATCGTGGGCCTGGAGGCCCTCACCCGCCCCAGCCGGGTCCGGCTGCACAGCGACTCGAGTTACGTGGTGCGCGG
>JAWLGW010000594.1:0-4984 GCA_041690735.1 Planctomycetota bacterium | reverse complement strand
CACCTGGTGGCGGCCCACCAGCGGCGCACCCAGGGGGGGGCGCCGCCGCGCGAGGCCCTGGGCGCCGCCCTGCGCGAGGTGTGGCGCCCCTGCCTGTTCACCAGCCTGACCACCGCCGCCGGCTTCCTGGCCCTCCTCGGCTCGCACGTGGCGCCGGTGCGGGTCCTGGGCCTGTACGCGGCGGTCGGCTCCCTGGCGGCGCTGCTGACCCTGCTGGGGCTGGGGCCCGCGTTCCTGGGTGGCTGGGCGGCGCGCCCGCGAGGGGGCGCGCGGGCGGCGGACGCCGACGCGCTGCCGCGGCCCCTGGCCTGGGCCGCGCGCCTTCGCCCCGGCCTGGTGGTCGCGCTGGCGGCGGCGGCCTGCGCCGCCGCGGCGCCCGGGCTCCCGCGCCTCGACTTCAACCAGAACCTGCTGCGGGACCTCGCCCCCGAGGAGCCCCTGCGGCGCGACCTCGAGTTCGTGCACGACCGTATGGGCGGCACCGTGGCGGCCGAGGTGGTGCTCGAGCCCCTCGAGGTGCCGGCGGACGCGGTCCCCTCGGCGCGTCTGCTGCAGGAGGTGGAGCGGTTCGAGACCTGGCTCACGGCCCTGCACCCGGCAGTGCGGGTGGTGCGCGGCCTCCCCGACGGGCTGGCCGAGGTCCACCGGGTGTGGGGCGGCCCCCGCGAGGTCCCGGGCGACGACGCCGCCGCCGCCCAGCTGCTGGTCGTGCTGCAGTCCTCCGACCCCGAGTTCGTGGACGACTACGTGGCCCTCGACGGGTCGGCCCTGCGGGTGACGGCCCGGTTCGACCTGATCGACAGCCGCGACTATCAGGCGATCCTCGCCGAGGTCGAGCAGGAGCTGGCGCGCCGCTTCGCCGGCCTCGCCAACGGGCACGTCACCGGCGGCGCCATGCTGCTCGCCCGCAGCAACGCCTACCTCCTCGAGACGCAGGTGGAGAGCTTCGGCCTAGCCCTGGTGGTGGTGACCCTGCTGATCGCCTTGTGGACCCGCGAGCTCCGCCTGGGGCTGCTGTCGGTCGCCGTCAACCTCTTGCCGGTGACCCTGATCCTGGGCGCCATGGGCTGGGCCGGCGTCGAGATCACCACCGCCAACGCCCTGATCGCCACGATCGCGATCGGGATCATCGTGGACGACACGATCCACGTGACCCACGCCCTGCGCGAGGCGCTGCGTACCCAGCCCGACCTCGCGAGCGCGATCCAGCTCGCCCTGGCCCGCGCCGGCCGCCCGATCCTGTTCACCACCGTGGTCCTCACCGGCTGCTTCGGCACCTACCTGACCAGCGACCTCGGCAGCATCCGGGCCTTCGGCGCGATCAGCGCCGCCACTTTCATGGCCGCCCTGCTGGCCGACGTGGCGGTCCTGCCCGCCCTCCTGCGCCTGTGGCCGGGCAAGGCGGAGCAGCGCGGCTGCGGCGAGGACCCGACCCAGGGTAGCGCCAGCTAAGAGGGCCCGAGGGCGAGGACCCGACCCAGGGTAGCGGCAGCTAACGAGCGCCCGAGGCGAGCAGGACCCGACCCAGGTAGCGTCAGCTCGCGCGAGGCGAGCAGGACCCGACCCAGGGTAGCGGCAACTGCTCGCGCGAGGCGAGCAGGACCCGACCCAGGGTAGCGGCAACTGTGGGAAGGCCCGCTTGCAGGGTAGCGACAGACCCGAGCGAGGGCGGGCCCGCCCCAGGCAGGGTAGCGCCAGCGATTGCGGGCCGTTCGTCCTGTGCAAGCTGATGTGGTGGAGGGCGCGCGGGCTTTGGCGCCGCCGCCCAGCCGCTCTGTTCACGTGGGTCGGCGGGACGTCAGGCCGCCTGAAGTCGAGCGCTGACCCGCCACCACCGTGAGTTAGACCGCGAACAAAGAGCGGAGCGCGCGGCGCCCGGTGGTTTCCCGGAAACGACCTTTGTGTGAGTCGGTGTGCGCCTTGGGCCCTGCGTGCTTCGTAGCTGGAGCAAAGTCGGACGAGGCACGACCCTCAGCTCTGGTCTGAACACGTGCAGATCTTCGTGCACTCGCCTGGTCCGCTGCTTGCCCAATGCGAGGCTCATGACCCTCCCGAACCGCCGTCTCTCTGGCGCCGTCTATGCACTATCGCGACGGTGCCTCGGGCGCTCGCTCTTTCTTCGTCCGAGTCGGACCGTGAATCACCTCGTCCGCTATACCCTGGCCGTCACGGCCAGGCGGCATGGCATTCAGCTGATCGCGGCCGCCTTCCAAGCGAATCACTATCACCTCCTGCTTCGCGACCCCCGGGGCGAGCTCGACGCTTTCACCCACGACTTCGACCAGCTCGTCGCGCGCGCCCTCAATGCACACTACGGTCGCGGCGAGGCCTTTTGGGTGCCGGGTGGGCCTGAGGACCATGAGATCCACGACGCTCAAACCTGCCTCGAGCAGCTCGTCTACTTGTTCTTGAATTGCGTCAAGGACGGCATGGTCGAGCGACCCGAGCGGTGGCCTGGCTTTCAGACGCTGCCTCGACACATGGGGACGTTCCGGGAGGACGTGGAGCGTCCCGAAGCGGCCTTCTTCGGAGGCCGCCGCCCCGCTGATTGGCAGCCGACGTACGAGCCGCGGCGGAAACGGCTGCGTCGCCTGTTCCGGGAAGGCCATCGCCTACTTCCGGTAGCACCGAGGCGGCGACGACGCCGGCGTAGCTTGCCCGAGATCGCGACCCTCGAGTTTGCGGTCCCGCCGTGGTTCGAGGACATGCCGCTCGATCAGTTCCACCAACTCGTGGACGGTCGCCTTGAGGAGCGGCTGGAGGAGATCTACGAACAGCGACGAGCGGAGGGGAAGACCGCGTTCATGGGCGCGGCGGCCGTGCGCAATCAGAACCCCTTCGCCAGCGCCGGCGACACCTTCCCCAGCTTCGAGCGAAACCCACGAATCGCGTGCAACGACCAGGAGCGGCGGGTCATGCTGCTCGCGGAGCTGAGCGCCTGGCGGGCGCAGTACCGGCTCGCGCGCGAGGCCTGGCAAAACGGACAGCGATCGGTCGAGTTCCCTTGGGGCACCTCTGCGCTCCGGCTGTACCATGGCGTCCGTATCGCCCGGCCTCCCGACGAGCTGCCGGCACACCTGGTCGCCGCGTAGGGGGCGCCCTTCCGCGACGAATTCTCGCCAGCAGAGGCTCGTGGCCGGCCGAGGCCCATCAGCTCGAGCTTCGTGCCGCGCGATGACGTTCAGAGTTGAGCTGAACTCGACGCACCAACGCAGCCGGACCGCCGATCACAGCTAGAGCCACCTTGGTCCGACGCGAGTGCTAGAGGCCGGTGCCAGGCTGCTCGGGAACGACCGGCAGCGGATCCCTACGGCTACTTGGTCGCCGCCGAGGAGCTTCTCAGCTCCGGCCCGCCCCTCCGCTCGGTCCGTCACATCACACCCCTGCCTGGTGCCAGTCCGGCCGCGCTCCCGCTGGTCCCGCTCGGCCCGCCGCGGCGCTACCCTGGGTCGGGTCCCACGGTCGGGTCCCACCCTGGGTCGGGTCCCACGGTCGGATCCCACCTGCCCCTTTGCGACCGCGGTCGCTACCCTGGGTCGGGTCCCGCCCCCCTGGGTCGGGTCCCGCCCGAGCACCAACCCTGCGCCCGGCGCTACCCTGGGTCGGGTCCCGCCCGGGCGGCAGCACCACCCTGGGTCGGGTCCCGCCCGGGCGGCAGCACCAGCGCCCCCAGGCCGAAGGACACCGCTGCCGCCAGGACTACCGCTCGCACGCCGGACGGGTCGTCGGCGGAGCGGCCGAGCTCCAGGAGGAGGCCGGCGCTGACCGCGGCGATTGCGTGGCCGAGCTTGACCCCCGCCCCGCTGAGGCCGAAGAACAGGCCTTCGCGGCCGCGGTCGTCGGCGTCGGCCAGCTCGGCCAGGACGATCGAGGGGATCGCCAGCGCCACCAGGACCACCGCGCCGAGCAGCGACAGGGTGGCCCACCACAGGGCGAGGGGCGCCTGCTCCGCTGGCAGGAAGCTGGCGGCGAACAGGGTGGCCATGCCTAGGGCGCCGGCGGTGGCGGCGGCTCGGAGCTGGGTGAGGGGCGACAGGCGCCGGCCCACGGGGCCGGTGATCGCGGCAGCGAGGAGCATGCCGCCGAACAGGCAGCCGTTGAGGACGGCGGTGTACTCGCGCTCGCGCCCCAGCAGCGCCTCGGGGACGTAGGGGCCCACCACCAGCAGGGCCAGGAAGGCGGCGTACACCAGCCCGTTCCCCGCCAGGAACCGGAACACCCCCGGCTGGCGGCAGGCCTCGAACATGGCGGCCCACCCGGGCAGCGGCGGCGTCTTCGAGGGCGGCGGCGGCTCGCGCAGGAGGAGCGCCGGGAGCAGCGTGGTGAGCGCGAGGGCGGCCGCGCCGGCGGCGGCGATCCCGGGGTAGCCCCAGGCCTCGACCACGAACGGCCCGCCGATCAGGGCCGCGCCCGAGCCGAGCAGGCCCAGCACCGCGCCGACCAGGCTCAGACGCAGACGATCGGACCGCTCGGTCGCCAGGGTCGGCAGCAGCGAGAGGTAGGGCTGGGTGACCGTCACGAACAGCAGGCAGTACAGCGGCACCGCCACCGCCGCCGGCAGGACGCCCAGGAACAGAGCCGCGTACACGGCGACCAGCGCCGGTCCGGCCAGGAGGACGAACGGGCGGCGGCGCCCCCAGGGGTGACGCAGCCGGTCGGCGACCTGACCGATCCAGGGGTTGAGGAGCGCCTGCAGGAGGAAGCCACCCAGCAGCAGCAGGCCGATCGCCCGGGCCCGCGGGTCCCCCTCGGGCGCGCTGTCCGCCGCGCCGGGCGGAGCGTGGAAATACACCACCCACTGGCTGAACAGGGTGTCGAGGAGCACGATCCCGAGCACGCCCAGGGGATAGAGCTCGCGCCGCCAGCCCGGCTGCCAGCGAGGCTCCGCCGCCGCGTCCGCTCCTCCGTCGCTCACGGGCGCCACCTTCGCAGGGGAAGCGCGCCCACGCGACGGCCCCCGGGTCAGGTAAAACGAGCGCCCGCT
>JAWLGW010000593.1:0-4985 GCA_041690735.1 Planctomycetota bacterium | reverse complement strand
CTTCGCGCTGGAGGGCTTCGACGGCGTCGGCGCCCGCCGCACCCACGACGGCTCCTTCCCGATCGACGCCCGCGGGCGGCTGCCGGACGGGCAGGCGTTCGACGGACCGGTCGAGCTCGCCCTGTACCTCGCGAGCGCGCGCGCGCGCGAGGTCGTGCGCAACTTCGCCTGCAGGCTGCTCGCCTTCGCCGTCGGGCGCGGCACCACGCCCGACGACGAGGCGGCGGTGGAGCGGCTGGTCGACGGGCTGGCGCCCGAGTTTCGGGCGCGCGAGCTGATCCTGGGGCTCGTGCGCCTCGACGCGTTCCAGCGGCGGCGCGGCGAGCCCAGCCCCCCCGGCGGCATGCCGGACGAGGAGGCGCGCTGATGCGAGCGAAGCCGATCCCCCGCAGGACCTTCCTGCGCGGCTGCGGGGCCGCCCTGGCGCTGCCGCTGCTCGACGCCATGGCCCTCCCTGGCGGGCGCCAGGCGCGGGCGGGCGAGCCCGAGGTCGGGCCCCGGCGGCTGGTGTACGTCTACGTCCCCAACGGTGTGCACCTCCCCCACTGGCGGCCCACCGCGGAGGGACCCCTGAGCGCGCTGCCCGCCACCCTCGAGCCGCTGGCGCCGTACCGGGACCGGCTGCTGGTCCTCAGCGGCCTGGGGCTGGAGGGGGCCAAGGCCCAGGGCGACGGCCCCGGCGATCACGCCCGCTCCTGCGCCGCCTTCCTGACCGCGGCCCACCCCCGCAAGACGGCTGGCGCCGACCTGCGCTGCGGCATCTCGGTCGACCAGGTGGCGGCGCGCAAGCTGGGTCGTGCCACGCGGCTGGCGTCGCTCGAGCTGGGGTGCGAGCGCAGCCGGCAGGCCGGCGCCTGCGACTCGGGCTACTCGTGCGCCTACTCGTCGAACCTGGCCTGGGGCAGCCCCAGCATGCCGCTCGGCAAGGAGGTCGACCCGGGCCTGGTGTTCGACCGCCTGTTCGGGGGCGGGAGCGACGGCGGCCCCGCCGCGCGCGCCGCTCGTCGGCGGCGGCGGCGGGCGATCCTCGACGGGGCGCTGGACGAGGCCAGGGCGCTCCGGGCGCGGCTCGGCCGCGGCGACCGGCGCAAGCTGGACGAGTTCCTCGACTCGGTGCGATCGGTGGAGCGGCGGATCGAGGCGGCCGAGGCGCTGGGGGCGCCGCCGGTCCCCCCGCTCGACCGCCCGGGCGGGATCCCCGAGGACCGGGGGGAGCACCTGCGCCTGATGGTCGACCTGGCGGTGCTCGCCCTCCAGACCGACCAGACCCGGGTGGTGACCTTCCTGGTGGCGAACGAGGGCAGCAACCGCCCGTACCCCGAGGTCGGGGTAAGGGAGGGGCATCACGGCTTGAGCCACCACGGCGGCGACGCCGCCAAGCAGGAGCAGGTGGCGCGGATCGATCGGTTCCACACCGAGGCCTTCGCGCACCTGCTGGCCGGCCTGTCGGCCGCGCGCGAAGGGGAGCGCGACCTGCTCGACGACGCGGCGGTCGTGCTGGGGAGCGGGATCGCCGACGGGGACCGTCACGACCACGACGACCTGCCGATCCTGGTCGCCGGCCGGTGCGGGGGCGCGATCCGGGGCGGGCGGCACCTGCGGCTGCGGGGCGGGCGGCCGCTGGCGAGCCTCCACCTGACGCTCCTGCACGCGGTCGGGGTCGCGGCGTCCAGCTTCGGGGACAGCGACGGCCCCCTGCTGCTCACCTGATCGAGAGGGCGCCCACCGGTCTACCCGGCGCCGCCGGGCCCCGGTTCACATGGCGCCGCCGACCTATGATGTCAGGCTGAGCTCGCCGTCCCGCGGCGGCGTTCGGGAGCGCTCCGGTCGCCCGGCGTGGTTCGGGACGGGCGCCTCCGCGCCGCCGTCCTCCGCGCGCGGGTGGTGGTGGAGGAGGCGTCATGGGTGAGTGGCTGCGAGACCTGCTGGGCGGCCCCGGCTTCATGCCCCACGGCCACTGCTACCTGTGGGAGCCGGGCCTGGTCTGGTTGCAGGTCCTCTCCAACGGCGCGATCGGCGTCGCCTACGTGGCGATCGCCGCCATGCTGGTCGAGCTGGTGCGCCGCGGCCGGGACCTGCCGTTCAAGGGGATCGCCCTGGCCTTCGGCGTGTTCATCATCTCCTGCGGGATCACCCACCTGTTCGACGTGGTGGTGATCTGGCACCCCTACTACTGGGCCGACGGGGTGCTGCGCGCGATCACGGCGGCGGCCTCGGTCGGCACCGCGATCCTGCTGGCCCCGCGGATCTCACAGGCCCTGGCCCTGGCTCGCGGGGCCACGGCGGCGCAGCAGCGCGGCATGAAGCTCGAGGCCATGGTCAACGACCTCGAGACGCTGTACGAGCAGACGCGCGAGCTCGAGCAGCTCAAGACGCAGTTCTTCGCCAACGTGAGCCACGAGCTGCGCACGCCGCTGACCCTGATCCTCGGCCCGACCGAGCGGCTGCTGGGCGCCGACAACCTGAGCAGCGAGCAGCGGCGCGACCTCGAGGTGGTGGCCCGCAACGGGCGGGCGCTGCTCAAGCACGTCAACGACCTGCTGGACGTCTCGCGCCTCGAGTCGGGCAAGATGACCATGACCTATCAGCGGGTGGACCTGACCCGCATGATCGCGCGGGTGGCGGGGCTGTTCGAGGGGCTGGCCGCGGACCGGGCCCTGGAGCTCACCATCGACGCCCCGCAGCCCGTGACCGTCGAGGTGGACGGCGGGAAGGTCGAGCGGGTGCTGCTCAACCTGCTGGGGAACGCCTTCAAGTTCACCCCTGACGGCGGGCGGATCCGGGTCTCGCTGCACCAGGAGGGGGAGCGGGTGCGGCTGGAGGTCGCCGACAGCGGCCCCGGCGTGCCGGCCTCGCAGCGAGAGGTGGTGTTCGACCGCTTCCGGCAGGTGGAGGCGGAGGCCACGCGGCGGCAGGGCGGCACCGGGCTCGGGCTCACGATCTGCCGCGACTTCGTGCGCCTCCACGGCGGGCGGATCGAGCTGGGGGACGCCCCCGAGGGGGGCGCCTCGTTCCGGGTCGAGCTGCCGCGGCAGGCCCCGTCGGGGGCGGCGGTCTCCGCGGGGGAGGCGCAGGAGGCGGCGCCGTCGCCGGAGCAGCAGGCGGCGCTCGACGAGCTGCGGCAGGCGGTCGCCGCCTCGGACGCCGCGGCGGGCCGCGACGGCGACCGGCCCCGGGGGCTGGTGGTGGAGGACAACCGGGAGCTCAACCGGTTCGTGGCGGAGGTCCTCGGCGAGCGCTACGAGGTGGAGCAGGCCTTCGACGGAGAGCAGGGGCTGGCGGCGGCGGAGCGCCGGCCGCCGGACCTGGTCCTGAGCGACATCATGATGCCGCGCATGAGCGGGGACGAGCTGGTGCGGGCGCTGCGCCAGCGCGCCGCCTTCGACGCGGTGCCGGTGGTGCTGCTGACGGCCAAGGCGGACGACGAGCTGCGCCTGCAGCTCCTGCGCGAGGGCGCCCAGGACTACCTCATGAAGCCCTTCGTGGCCGAGGAGCTCCAGGCGCGGGTCGCCAACCTGATCACGGTGAAGCGGGCGCGGGACCTGCTGCAGGAGGAGCTCGATCAGAGCGTGTCCGACCTCGAGGTGCTGGCGCGCGAGGTGACGCAGCACAAGCGGGAGCTCGAGACGGCGCTCGCCTCGGTGCGCGTGGCGCGGGAGCACGCCGAGCGGGCCTCGCAGCTCAAGTCGCAGTTCCTGAGCCTGGTCTCCCACGAGCTGCGCACGCCGCTGGCGGCGCTGCAGCTGCAGCTCCACCGGCTGCAGCGCGGCGCGGGGGGGGCGCTCCCGGCGGGCAAGGTGGACGTGGTGAAGCGCATGACCGGCTCCGCGGCCCGGCTGCACGACCTGATCGAGAGCCTGCTGCAGTACGTGCGGGTGGAGGCCGGCCGCCTCACGGTGGAGGCCGAGCCGGTGGACGCCGGGGCGCTGTGCGTCGAGGCGGTGGAGGAGCTGCGGCCGCAGGCGGAGGGGAAGGGCCTGGCGCTGGTGTGCACCGCGCCGCAGGACATGCCGCCGCTGGTCACCGACCCTCGGCTGCTCCGCCTGGTGGTGGTGAACCTGCTGGGGAACGCGATCAAGTTCACTCAGGAGGGTGAGGTGCGGCTGGAGCTGTCGCGCACGGGCGACCGCCACGTGTTCCGGGTGGCCGACACGGGGCCGGGGATCCCCGCCGAGGAGCGGGTCCGGGTGTTCGAGGCCTGGGAGCAGCTGGAGCCGACCCGGGTCAAGCACACCCCCGGCGTGGGCCTGGGGCTGGCGTTGGTGCGGGAGATGGTTCAAGCTCTGGGAGGAGACGTCGAGCTCGAGTCGGAGGTCGGGCGGGGCAGCGTGTTCACGGTCCGGCTGCCCGACGCGAGGGCGCCGGAGGGAGGTTCGTGAGCGGGGGCTTGCTGCTGGTCGAGGACGACGCGGACATCCGCGAGAACCTCGCGCTGCTGCTCGAGGACGAGGGGTACCCCGTGGAGCAGGCGGCGCACGGGGAGGAGGCCCTCGAGCGCCTGTCTCGCCTCGGCGACGGTCTGCCCTGCCTGGTCCTGCTGGACCTCATGATGCCCGTCATGGACGGGTGGACCTTGCGCGAGAAGCTGCTGGCCGACCCGACGCTGGCGCGGGTCCCCGTCATCATCCTGTCCGGAGTCTCCGACCTCTCCCGCGAGCGTCGCCGCCTGCAGGCGGCGGGAGCGATCGCCAAGCCGATCGACGTCGATCGGCTGCTGAAGCTCGTCGAGCGCCACTGTTGAGCGCGCGGCAGGTGCACGCTCGTGCACCTGAGTGCTCTAAATGGGGCGACATTGCGCCGATTCTGCGAACGAAATGGGGCGATCGCCCGGTTGCGTGCTGAATCGAGGTCACTCGCTTGCATTTCGTCCACGCGAGTGCTTGAATCCTCAACACTATGGCGACCGTGAGACCCTTCTTTCAGTTCGTCCAGGCGCACGGCAGCCGGAGTCGGGACCAGTTCCTGGCCGACATCCGGGCGCCGCA
>JAWLGW010000592.1:0-4991 GCA_041690735.1 Planctomycetota bacterium | reverse complement strand
GAGCGTTCTCGCCCACGGGCAGCCGGTCGCGCAGGGCGTGCAGGACCGCCCGCAGCGCCTGGTGCGCCTGCGACGCGTCGCAGTCGAGCTCGCGCATGAGCTCCTTGAGCCAGGCGTTCCCCTTGGCGAGCGACTTGTCGAAGGTGTGCAGTCCCATGCGGTCCCCCTAGCGAGGCGCCTCCAGCATCTCGCGCAGCTGGTCCTGGTAGAGGACGACCGCCACCCCCACCAGCACGATCGTGAGGGCGCCCAGCGCGATCCCGATCCAGGCCCACCACCGGCGCGTGGGCAGGGCGGGGGGCGGCGTGCGCTTGAGGGCCATCCAGCCGAAGGCCACCGCCAGCAGCCCCTTCTCGAGCCCCAGCAGGTTCACCAAGCTGGCGAGCCCCACCAGCAGCGAGGCCAGGGCGAAGGCGACCCGCTGCCCCACGATCACCCCCGGGTCCGTGCGGGGGCTGGGGCCGCCGGTCTCGACGGTGTACTCGGGCGCGGTGTGGGTGTCGGCCACGGCGAAGGCCTCCTCTCCCGCGAGGACCGTGCAAGGCGCGAGCCGGCGACCGCGAGACGATCCGGGGAGGGCGCAGGAGCCCGCCGCCTGCGCGCCACAGGCGCAGGGACACGACGGCCCGGTCCCACGCCGAGACGGCGCCGTCGGGCCAGCCCACCGGCGCCCTCCCGCCGCCGCGGCGCCCGTCCGGTCGTCGCCTCCGGCCGCGCTCTTGCTGTGCGCAGACGGCGCGAAGTGGCGCAGGGGACAGGAGGAGTCATGAAGAGGAGCGAGCGAGCGGTGGCGCCGTCCCAGGACGTCCGCGTCCGCACCGTGGGAGACGTGGCGCTGGAGGGGATCCTGGCGATCCCGCCCCAGGCCCAGGGCGTGGTCGCCTTCGCCCACGGCAGCGGGAGCAGCCGCTTCAGCCGGCGCAACCAAGCGGTCGCCCGGCACCTGCAGGAGGGTGGCCTGGCGACGCTCCTCCTCGACCTGCTCACGGCTCGAGAGGGCGCCCTGGACGAGCGGACGGGGCACCTGCGGTTCGACATTCCCCTGCTGGGCGAGCGCATGACAGGCGTGGTCGACTGGCTGCAGCGCGAGCCCCGCACCCGCGCCCTCCCGATCGGGCTGTTCGGCGCCAGCACCGGCGCCGCCGCGGCCCTGCTCGCCGCCGCCGATCGTCCCCACGAGGTGCAAGCGGTGGTGTCGCGCGGCGGGCGCCCGGACCTCGCCGGGACCTCCCTCGGTCGGGTCCGCTGCCCGACCCTCCTCATCGTGGGCGGCCACGACCCGCAGGTCCTCGACCTCAACCAGGCCGCAGCCCAAGCAATGGCGACCGCCCCCCACACGCTGCAGGTCGTGCCCGGCGCCACCCACCTGTTCGAGGAGCCGGGCACGCTCGAGCAGGTGGCCGACCTGGCCCTGGAGTGGTTCGCCCGCCACCTGCCGGAGGAGCGTTAGTCGCGAGCTGTCGATCGCCCTCCCGGGCCGGCGCCTTCAAGCCGACGGGCGAGAGCTGCGGGAAGCGCGGGACGCGGCCGGTCCGCGGCGGCGCCGCCTCCACCTCGCCGCTCGCGCCGCGTAAGCTCGGGTCGTGGGAGGCGTCCATGCTCTTCTCCTCGGCGAAACCACCGGCGCAGGGGCCGCAGGAGGGTTCCGAGGTCTCGGCCCGCCTGCGCGCCACCGTCGATGCCCTCTCCCGACCGCGACACCGCCTCGCCCACCCCGCCGAGAACCGCCGCACAGCGGAGTGGCTCGCCGACGCGCTCGCGGAGCTCGGCTACCGAGTGGAGCTGCAGGGCCCCTATCGCAACGTGGTCGCGTCGCCCCGGCAACAGGACGCAGCGCCCCTCCCGCTGGTCGGCGCCCACTACGACAGCGTCCCCGACACCCCGGGCGCGGACGACAACGCCAGCGGCGTGGCGGCGCTGTTGGAGGTGGCGGGACGCGCCGCCGCCGCCGGGCGAGCCGCTCTGTTCGTCGCCTTCAACGGCGAGGAGGACGGGCTGCTCGGCAGCCGCGACTTCGTCCGCTCCTGGCAGGGCCCGCAGGTCACCTGCGCGCACGTCCTCGAAATGGTGGGCTATCGCACCACCGCGCCGGGGAGCCAGCGATCGCCGGTCCCCCTCCCGGGCGCGCCGACGGTCGGCGACTTCCTGGGGATCGTCGCTGGCGCTGGCGGGGTGCCCGAGCTCGACCGAGTCCTCCGCGCGGCGCGCTCGCTGCCGGGTGGGCCCAAGGTGGTCGGCCTCAAGACCTACTTCGGCCTCCACCGGCGCATTCCCGACCTCGGCCGCAGCGACCACGCGCCGTTCTGGGAGGCGGGGGTCCCGGCCCTCATGTGGACCGACACGGCGGAGTTCCGCAACCCGCATTACCACCGCCCCTCCGACACCCCGGACACGCTCGACTACGCGTTCATGGCCGGCGTCGTGGAGCTGCTGCTGGCCTCCCTGGCGGCGGGGGCGTGAGCGACGAGCGGGGTCCCGAGGTGGAGCGGCCGAGGTCCGGGCCTGACCAGGAGCGCTGCGCGGCGGCTACTCCGCCCGCGCCACCCCGATCGGGCAGGCGACCCCGGTGCCGCCCAGGCCGCAGTAACCGCTCGGGTTCTTGCCGAGGTACTGCTGGTGGTACTCCTCGGCGTAGTAGAAGGGCGGCGCCGGACGAAGCTCGGTGGTGATCGGCCCGTGGCCGGCGCGCTCCAGCACCTGCTGGTAGGCGGCGCGGGAGGCCTCGGCGGCGCGCTGCTGCGCCTCGCCGTGGGTGTAGACCGCCGAGCGGTACTGGGTGCCCACGTCGTTGCCCTGGCGCATGCCCTGGGTCGGGTCATGGCTCTCCCAGAACAGGCGCAGGAGGGCCTCGTAGCTCACCTTGGACGGGTCGAACACCACCCGCACCACCTCGGTGTGGCCGGTGCGGCCGCTGCACACCTCTTCATAGGTGGGGTTCCTGGTGTGGCCCCCCGCGTAGCCGGCCGCCGTGGTGAACACGCCCTCGGTCAGCCAGAACTTGCGCTCGGCGCCCCAGAAGCAGCCCAGGCCGAACACCGCCTCCTCGAGCCCCTCTGGGAACGGCGGCTGCAGGGGCGTCCCCAGCACGAAGTGGACGTCGGGGACGGGGAGCGGCTGATCGCGCCCGGGCAGGGCCTCGGCCGGCGCGGGGAGGGCGGTCTTCTTTCCGGGTCCGAACGGCATGGCATTTCCTCCAGGGACGATGCTAGCGCTCCGCGGCCGAAGGGGGACGGTCGGGCGGCCCCCGGCGGGGAGCCGGCCAGCGCTGGCGAGAGGAGCGGACGGTGGAGACGGGAGCGCGGGTCCTGCTGACCGGGGCCACCGGGTTCGTGGGGCAAACGCTCCTGCCCGCCCTGGCGGACGCCGGCTACCTGGTGCGCGGCGCCACCCGCCGGCCCAAGGCCGCCGCGGCACGGCAGCCCCAGTACGAGTGGGTGGAGCTCGACGTGGACCGACCCCAGACCCTCGAGCCTGCCCTCACCGGCTGCGAGGCCGCGGTGTACCTGGTGCACAGCATCGGCGGCGACGACTACGCTCAGCGCGAGCGGCGCGCGGCCGAGGCCTTCCGCAGCGCGGCCGAGCGGTGCGGCGTGCGCCGCGTGGTCTACCTGGGCGGCGTGGCGCCCAGGGGCGCGCCGTCGCGCCACCTGGCCAGTCGCCTCGCCGTGGGCGAGGCGCTCCGCAGCGGCGGCCTGGAGGCGATCGAGCTGCGAGCGGCCATGATCATCGGCGCCGGCAGCGTGAGCTGGCAGGTGGTCCGCGGCCTCGCCGCGCGCCTGCCCGCCATGGTCCTGCCCCGGTGGCTGAGCAACCACTCCTGGCCGGTGTCGATCCACGACGTGGTGCGGGCCCTCGTCGGCGCGCTCCAGCTGCCGCCCGGCCCGTCGCGGTGGTACGACGTGCCGGGGCCCGAGCGGATCAGCCATCGCGACATGCTCGTGCGCACCGCCCGCCACCTGGGCAAGGAGCCGTGGACGCTGGGCGTGCCCGTGCTGACCCCGCGCCTGTCGAGCTACTGGATCACCGGCGTGACCGGGGTGCCGCTGGTCATGGTCCAGGAGCTGGTCGCGGGGCTCACCAGCGACCTGGACCCCTCGGGCCCCTCGATCTGGGAGGACGTCCCCGGCGGCCCACGCTCCCTCGACGCCGCCATCAGCGAGGCGCTGGCGGACGAGCGCGTCGCCGCGGCGGCGCGGGGCGAGGCCCTCACCCTGGGCCGCTGAGGCCGCGCGACGCGCCGCCGGCGACCTTCACCGAGACACCCGCGCCTCGGCGGGCGGGCTGCGAGCAGCGGGCCGCCCGCCCCCCGGGCTCGCCCCTGGCTGGCGCCGGGTTTGCGGCGGCCCTCCGGCTCAGGAGGTGAACCATGGGCAGTCCCAGCGAGAAGGCCGGCAAGGCGGCTGGCAAGGTCAAGAAGGCCAGCAAGGCGATCCAGGGCTACGGGGCGATCTTCCAGCGCCTGGCGGAGGAGCACGGCGAGGTGTCGACCCTCATGAAGCGGGTCCAGGCCAGCGACGACAAGGAGACGCGGATCGAGCTGTTCCACGAGATCAAGAAGGAGCTCCTGTCCCACGCCCACGCCGAGGAGCGCGAGTTCTACGAGCCGCTCGAGAAGCACCCCAAGACCAGGTCGATCGCCGTCCACAGCAAGAAGGAGCACGAGGAGATCGAGGAGCTGCTGGGCAAGCTGGAGGGCATGATCGACAACCCCACGGGCGCGGCCTGGGACACCACCTTCGACAAGCTCCAGGAGACGGTGACCCACCACGTGAAGGAGGAGGAGAACGAGCTGTTCCCCAAGGCCCACGACGTCCTCTCCGACCAGGAGGCCAAGGAGGTCGAGGAGCGCTACGCCAAGGCGAAGCAGCGCGAGCTGAAGAAGGTCGCCTAAGCG
Organism: Planctomycetota bacterium; assembly: GCA_041690735.1. Taxonomy (GTDB): domain Bacteria; phylum Planctomycetota; class J058; order J058; family J058; genus JAWLGW01. The sequence goes on along the minus strand of JAWLGW010000592.1, from coordinate 97 downwards.
GAGGTGCACGATCATGGATGGCTGACCATGCATCACATCTCTGTCGGTGTCGGATGCTCCGCTAGGGAGATGAAAGCACACACACAGTCCCCGAGCC
>JAWLGW010000591.1:0-4993 GCA_041690735.1 Planctomycetota bacterium | reverse complement strand
GATAGGAGAAGGTCCCGGAGTCGCGGGCCACCCACAGGACGACCGGGTCCACCTCGAAGAACGTCCACGGGTCACCGGGTCGCTGGTACGGGAGCAGGCCCCCCCCCCCCAGGCCCACCCCCCCCACGCGCGGCGGGCGCGGCGCGCGCCAGGCCGCCCGCCAGCGGGCCACCGCCTCGCCGATCGGCGCGCGCGGGTCGTAGTAGGCGAGCGGCGCGCCGCGCCGCTCGGCCGCCAGCGCCTGCCGGCCGTGCACGGTGGTCCCGTTGAGGTAATGGCGGTAGCCGTCCCGCTCGACCACCTGGTGGACGCCGAAGAAGCTGCGCAGCCGCAGCAGCGGCGGAGGCCCGAGGCTGCACAGACCGACCAGGGCGATCAGCGCGGCCCCCAGGACGGCCCGCCCGCGCGCCCGCAGGCCGACGGCCAGGGCGACCAGCGCGGGGAGGAAGGCGAGGCTCGCCAGGAGCTGCCGCTCGAGCCCTCGGGTGGTGAAGCCCGCCACCAGCGCCGGCGTGACCAGGCCCAGGGCCAGGAGCTGGCTGCGCCGCACCCAGCGGGCCGCGCGGGCGGAGGGAGGGCGAGGGGCGTCCCCCAGCAGCAGGCCGGTCAGCACCAGGGCCGCGGGCAGCTCCAGCACGCTCGCCGCCAGCAGCGGCGCCGCCAGGGCGCACACGAGCCCCGCCAGCAACCCGCCCGCGGCGATCGCCAGGTAGTAGCGCGTCAGGTGCGCCGGCGGCGGCGCGCGGTCGGCGAGGTCGCGGTGCAGCAGCAGCGAGGCGGCGAAGGCGCCGCCCAGGTGCAGCGCCAGCGGACCCCAACCCGGGAGGTGGCCGGCCAGCGCCGCCACCGCCATGGCCGCCAGCACCGGCGGCAGGAGCGCCGCCAGCACCGGCCGCGGCACCCAGCGCGGGCGGCGGCTGAAGGCGAGCACGAAGGTGAGCAGGTACAGGCCGAGGGGCACCACCCACAGCAGCGGCGCGGCCGCGACGTCGGTGGTCAGCACCGTCGTGGTGCCGTACAGCAGGCAGGCAGGCACGAAGGCGAGCAGGCCCCACCGCAGGTAGGCGCCGCGCGCGAGCGGCGCGTGCTCCTGCTCGCGCTCGCGCGCCCGCTCGTCGCGCGCCCGCCAGGCGCACCCGAAGCAGCCCGCAGCCAGGAGCAGGTATCCGGCGGTCCAGGCCGTGCCCTGGGTCGACAGGTCGATCCGCGGCTCGATGACCAGCGGGTAGCCCAGCAGCGCCACCAGGCTGCCCAGGTTGCTGGCGGCATACAGCGGATAGGGGTCGGGGCGGCCGCGGGTCTCGGCGAAGGCGGCCTGCAGGAGCGGCGCCGCCGCCGACAGGCCGACGAAGGGCAGCCCGATCGTGACCGCCAGCAGCCCCAGCAGCCACAGCGAGGCGGCCCCGCTGCTGGAGGGAGGGCCCCAGCCGGCCGGAACCGCCGGCGGCAGGAGGAGGGCGGAGAGGAGCAGCGCCCCCGCCAAGACGAGGAGCGCGCGCCGGCCGCCCCAGCGGCTCCGCAGCAGGTGCGCCCCGCCGTAGCCGACCAGCAGCGCCCCCTGGAAGAACAGCAGGCAGGTGGTCCACACGCCGGGGGCCCCGCCCAGGAGCGGCAGGAGCAGTCGCCCGAGCAACAGCTCGACGGAGAACAAGAGCGTCGCCCCCAGCAGGGTCGCGGCGACGAACGGGGCGGCGCGCATGGGGCGCTACGTTAATCGACCTCCACCGCGGTGCCGTCCCACAGGGCGTCGAAGTGGTCGAGGACCCACCGCTCGACGCCGTAGGTCGGGTCGCCGATGACGGCGACCTCGTAGGGCGTCCCGCTCGCGTCGCGGTCGATCTCGACCCCGAAGAACACCACCGCGTGGGTCTGCCGCGCCGACCAGCGCCGGTCCCGCCGGCACATCGCGGCGGTGCCCGCGACCAGCGCGGCGATCGCGAGCAGGTGCAGGGCGAGGTAGGGCGCAGGCATGGTCCGAGTATGGCTAGACTGCCCCCCTCCAGGGAGGGCTGCCTTGAGCGAGCGCGATGAGGTGGTGGTCCGCCACCGGGTGATCTACGGCGACACCGACGCCATGGGCGTCGTGTACTACGGGACCTACCTGCGGTTCCTCGAGATCGGCCGGGCCGAGCTGCTGCGGGCCCGCGGCAAGCCCTACCGCGAGGTGGAGGCGGAGGGCCACCTGTTCCCGGTGGCCGAGGTGAACCTGCGCTACCTCGCCCCCGCCCGCTACGACGACCTGCTGGAGATCGGTACCCGCGTCGGCGAGGTGGGCGGCGCCAGCGTGCGCTTCGACTACCGTCTGCGCCGCGTGAGCGACGAGGTGGCGATCGCCGAGGGCTCCACTCGCCACCCCTGCGTCGACGCCCACACCCTGCGGGTCGTCCGCATGCCCAAGCCGCTCAGGGCGCTGCTGGCTGGGGGCCTGTGAGGAGCGGCCCGGGACCTGGCCGCGTTCGGGGCGGTCGCCTTCCTGGTCCCCGCGCTGATCGCAGCGAGCGTGGTGCGCACGCGGCGGCGGACCGCGAAGCGAGGGCGGGCGGCCCTCAACTCGGCCGGGTTGGAGGTGACCGAGGGCGGCAGGACGCTGCGCAGCAAGTGGAGGCGCTTCTCGGGGTACTCGGTCCGCGAAGGCTACGTGCAGCTCCACCGCGAGGGGCAGTGGTTCGACTCCGCCCTGTAGACGATCTCCACGGCCACCGAGGAGGAGCAGGTCGCGGTCGTCGACGCCCTCGACCGACGAGGTCTGGGCAGCCCCGACCGCTGAGGGGACCGGCGGCCAGCGGTCAGGGCCCGGCGTCGTTCGAGACCTCGCCCACGATCGTCAGCAGCGCCTCCCCCTGCCGGGGACTCACCTTGCGCACCCGCGTCCGCACGCGGGCGCCGATCGGCGGCGCCCCGTGGGGCAGCCGCTCGCAGGGGAGCTCGCGGTCGAGCTCGGGCAGGTAGACCATGGGGCGCGGCCGGCTGACGACGCCGATCAGCTCGTCGCGCGCCGCCAGCCAGCGGCAGGTGAAGTACCGGCGCCGCTCCTCCTCGAGCAGCCGAGCCCGGCGCGCGGTCGCCTCGAGGTCGCGACGCAGGTCCTCCAGGGTGTGGCGGTCGTAGGGGGCGGGGCGCCCCTCGAGGAGCGCCAGCATCTGCCGCTGCGCGATCAGGTCGCTCATGCGGCGGAGCGGCGACGTCGCCTGCACGTACGCGGCGAGGCCCATGGACCGCTGGGGGCCGGGCTCGGTGGTGACGACGGTCGGCCGGAGGGAGCGGCGCACCAGGAGCGGGTAGAGGGGGTCGGTGGGGTCGAGGCTCGGCGTGCCGGGCGGGACGGGCGGCAGGGGCTGGGTCCGGTAGTAGGCGGGGACGCCGGCGCCGCTCAGCTCCTCGCCGAGGCGCGCGTTGTACAGGACCATCAGCTCCGACACCACCAGGTGGGCCGGCGTGTCGGAGCCCACGCGAAGCGGGTGGGGCTCGCCGGCCGCGTCGAGCTCCAGCTTGAGGTGCGGGAGGGAGTAGACCGTCGCGCCGCGCGCGCGCCGCGCCTCGCGGAGGGCCTGCGCAACGGGCACCAGCCGCTGGACCACGTCGGGCGGACCGGCCACCTCGTCGGCGTACGTCAGGCGGCGGTCCACCCGCACGACCGAGCGCACGAACTGGGGTCCCTGCGGGAGGGAGTCGGCGCCCACGCGGCACACCAGGCTGAGCGCCCGCCGGTCCTCCCCCTCCTCCAGGCTGAGCAGCTCGCCGACCACCTCGGGCGGCAGCATGGGGACGAGCTCGCCGGGGAAGTAGACCGACGTCCCCCGGCGGAGCGCCTCGTGATCGAGGGCGCCCCCCTTGGCGATCAGGTCCAGCCGGCAGATGTGGACCGCGAAGTGGAGGGCCCCGTCCTGCTCCCAGGCGGAGATCGCGTCGTCGACCTCGACCGTCTCGGCGTCGTCCACCGCCACGGTGGGCAGGGCGCGCAGGTCCTCCCCGTCCGCCGGCGGACGCGCCGCTCGCAGGGCGTCGGCCTCCTCCAGGGCCCGGGGAGGGAACTCGACCGGCAGCCCGGCGCGCGCCGGCAGCTCATTGACGTCCCGCGGCAGGACCCCGCGCCCTTCGAGCTCGACCAGGAGCGCGTCCGCCGTGGAGCAGCCGAGCTCGCGCGCGAGGCGGCGGGCCGCCTTGGCCTCCTCCGCGCGCTCCCCCTCCAGGGCGTAGCGCTCCAGCCGCTCCAGCAGGGGCGCCAGCTCGGGAGGAGGCGCGCCGGCGCGCTCGGTCGTCCGATACCAGGCCAGGAAGGCGCCGTGCTCCTCACGCTCCCGCTGTTGGCGCTCCTCGCGCTCCCGCAGCCGGTCGCGGGTCTCGGCGTCGAGCCGCTCGATCCGGCCCTTCACCAGGCGGAAGCCGAGGGCCAGCTTGGAGCCCTCGTCCCCGCTCAGGTCGCGCACCACCGCCGCCACCTCGGCGTCGCCGGGCCCGCCATGGGTGAGCGCCGCCAGCTCCGCCAACTCGTAGCCGCGCCCGTCCTCCAGCGCCGCCCACAACAGCTCCCGGTCCAGCGGCTCGTGCTGCGCCTCGAGCGTGGCGCGGAGCTCCCGGAGCCGCGCCGCCAGCGTCCGCTCGTCCGCCGGCTCCAGCCGCGCCCGCAGGCGCTTGAGCAGCCGTCCCCGCGAGACCTTGAGCGTCTTCCCCCGGTCATCGACGAGGGTGACGTTCTTGGTACCTCCGCCGCGGATCGCGCCCACGCCGATCCGCCCTCTGCGCTCGAAGAAGGCGAGCTCTAGCACGGGCGCATTCTACGTGCGGGCTACGGGAGCCGCGGGGGAAGTGGGGGAGGCTGTCGCAAGATCGGAGGTCTCGCACTTCTGACGTGCCCGTGCCCGTGCCCGTGCCCGTGCCCGAAGGCCTCTCGGGCCCGGGCACGGGCACGGGCACGGGCACGGGCACGAGAGGAGCTTCGCGAGCCCTGGGGCGGAGCCCCCCAGAGATCCCCCGCGGCGCCTCTCAGCGGCGG
>JAWLGW010000590.1:0-5001 GCA_041690735.1 Planctomycetota bacterium | reverse complement strand
CGCGACTGCAGCGTCGGTGGCCGAGCCGGGGGCCTGAGGGGCGACGGCAGCGTCGGTGGCAGAGCCGGGCGCCTGAGGGGCGACGGCGGCCTCGTACTCCGCCGCCGGGTCCACACCCGGCTGGGCGCGAATGCTGCACGGCGTGCCGCGGGCGACCGGGCAACGCACCTTCCGGCTGGCCACCTCGAGCGCCATGATGCTCCCCATGAGGCCGAGGGTCATGAGCATGATCAGGGCGGCGCCCCAGGCGGTCCCGCGGAAGCTGGCGGGCGTCGCGCAGGCCAGCGCCTCCGAGTCGGCCGGCAGCTCTCGAGCCGCCTCCTGGGCCGCGTTCAGGAAGGCGCGCTTGAGCGGGTTCCCCCGCGGGTCGCAGCCCAGCTCCGTGGCGTAGACGGTGTCGTGCGCCACGTCCTGCAGGACGATCCGGCGGCGGCGCCACCAGCCCATGCTGAACGACTTGAGCGTCCACAGGACCTGGTCGGTGTCGTTGACCCGCTGAGCGACGACCCAGAAGGTGACCTCCTTCTCCCAGATCCCCTTCTCCTGGTCGAAGATCCGCCGAGCCTCCGCCACCGTGGCCCGGGCCAGCGAGGCGTCGATCTCGGGCACCACCAGGGCGTACACCCGGTGGTGGGGCTCCCCCTCGTTGGTGACGCCGAAGCACACGTCGAACCCGCGGCCGTCCGCGACGGCGACGCCGCTGCGCTCGCTCATGGCGGCCTGCACGCGCTCCAGGAAGGCGGTCCGCCAGGCCTCGAACCGCGGCGAGGAGCGCTGCGCCAGCCGGTTGGTCCAGGCGGTCGAGCCGCCCGCCCCCGAGGGGGCCTCGGGGGTCGGCGCGCCCGGTGCACCTTCGCGCGGCGTCCCCTGCGAGCACAGCATGGCGTGTCGGCGCTGCGCCGACGAGGGGCTCGGGTCCTCGGGCGCCGAGGCGGGGATCGCGGCCACGACGCCCTCAGCGCTGTCGGGCTCGATCAGCCCCTGGAGCGCCGCGATCGTGTCCTCGAACGAGCTGGGGCGACGCTCCTTGCGGGTGAACAGCCGGGCGAACACCCGGTCGAGCTCGGGCGGCAGGCTGGGCTGCAGGTCGCTCGGCACCTCGCGCCCCTCGGGCAGCCGGCCGGTCACGCACTCGAACAGGAGCACGCCGAAGGAGTACAGGTCGGCCCGCTCGTCCGCGCTCTCGCCCCGCAGGACCTCGGGCGCCAGGTAGCGGATCGTCCCCTGCACCTCGGCCCCCGACGTGGCGAGCTCGAGGCTGCGCGAGATCTGCAGGTTGCCCTGCGGCCCCTCGAACACCCGCCCCAGGCCGAAGTCGGTGAGGAACACGCGACCCTTGCGGCCGGGCTCCACCAGGATGTTGCCGGGCTTGACGTCGCCGTGGACCACCCCGCGGCCGTGGGCGAACGCCAGCGCCTGCGCCGCGTCGCGCAGGATTCGCGCCGCCTTGCGCCAGGGGAGCGGGCCCTCCCGGCGCAGCAGCTCCGCGAGGGACGGGCCCTTGACGTAGTCCATGATCACGTAGGGCGGGTCGTGGGAGATGCTCAGCTCGAGCGTCTGCACGATGTTCGGGTGCTGCAGCCGCGCCTGGACCAGGCCCTCGTGGCGGAGGGCGGTGAGGCCGTTCTGGTCGCGCGGCACCTTGATCGCGACGATCCGGCCCAGCACCTCGTGCTCGGCCCGGAACACCTCGCCGAAGCCGCCCTCACCGAGCCGCTCGAGGATCCGATAGTCGAGGACCCGGTCCCCCGGGGCAAGCCTGCGAATCTCCACGTGTTCCCTCCACGGTCGAGCGAGCCGACTCGACCCTTGTTCATATAGCCCTGCGCCGTGGGGCACTCAAGGTGAGCTCTGCGTCGCGCAGGACCAACTCCTTTGATCAGGCACCGTTACGGGGTGGATCCCGTTTCTGGGGTGCGCCCCTCGCGTAGCGCACAGGGGAGGCTCCCGGTCCCTTAGAAGGGGCTCGGCGCGCGAACGTTCGTCCGAAATTCCAAACCCCCCCCGGAGCAACGAGGGACGCTCGCCCCGCCCGGGCGGGGGAGGCCTCCCCGTCGTCGACCTGGATCTGCCTGGTGGGGCTGGCTACGGTGGGGGAACGGATGAGGTCGAGGCGGAGACGGCGGAGTTGACTCAAGACGTCGAGCAGGGCCGCCGGGTCATGCTCGTGGACGACGACGGAGTGTGCCTGGCCATGCTGGCGCGCGCCCTGCGGCGCCGCGGCTTCGACGTCTCGACCTACAACGATCCGCTCCGGGCCATGGAGCACCTCGAGGACGTGCGGCCGGCGGCGGTGGTGACCGACGTGCGCATGCCGGGCATGACCGGCCTCGACGTGGTGCGCGAGGTGCGGGGGCGGCTCGGCGAGCAGGCCCCGCCGATCCTGGTGGTGTCGGCCGACGGGGACGAGGCGATCCTCACCGAGGCGTTCCGGCTGGGCGCCGCCGACTACCTGGTCAAGCCGGTGAGCGACGTGGAGCTGGGGGTGAAGCTGCAGCGGGCGCTCGACCGGCCGGTCTCGCCGGCCAGCGGGGCGGCCTTCCCGCGGCGGATCGGCCGGTGGACCCTCGAGGAGAACGTGGGCCGCGGCGGGTGCGCCTGCGTGTTCCGCGCCCGGCAGCCCGACGACTCGCGCCCCTACGCCCTGAAGGTCGTGTGGCCGCACCTGACCGGGACCACCGAGACCATGCTGCGCTTCCGGCGCGAGATCGACACCTTGTCGGACCTCGACCACCCGGGCCTGGTCCGCTTCGTCGAGAGCGGCCGCGAGGGTGACCTCTACTACTACGTCATGGAGTTCGTCGCCGGCGGCACGCTGCGGGAGCGGATCCGCGACGAGGGGCGCGGCGCACCGCGCGACGCCCTGGACCTGCTGGGGGCGCTGGCGCCGCCGCTCGCCTACATCCACAGGCGGGGCCTGGTGCACCGGGACGTGAAGCCGGGCAACGTGTTCTTCCGCGGCGAGGCGCACGTCCTCGGCGACTTCGGCCTGATCCGGCGGCTGGTCGACCACGGGATCACGCTGGAGGAGGAGTTCATAGGGACGCCCCTGTACCTCGCGCCCGAGGTGTTCCGCTCGCGCTCCTTCGACCACACGGTCGACCTGTACGGCCTCGGCGTGTGCGCCCTGGAGTGGCTGCTCGGGGAGCCGCCGCTCGCCGACGTGGAGTCGATGCACCTGATCGGGCGCCTGGTCACAGACGGGCTGCCCGACCCGCGCGACCTCCTGCCCGAGGCGCCCGCCCCCGTCACCGATCTGCTGGCGCGCCTGATCGCCGCCGATCCCTCGGCTCGGGTGCCCTCGGCCGAGGCGCTCGTCGAAGAGGTGCGCGCCGCGCGGGAGGCGCTGGACTCCGCCTGAGGGCACGAGCGCCCGCTCACGGACCCCCTGGCGCGGGTGCGCGCCGCCGCGAGGCCTGGCTGGGTCCCGTGGTCCTGCTCCTCGAGGGCGGCTATCATGCCGCGCCGGCCCGTTCGCTGCGGGCGGAGAGGGAGCGAGCGTTGAGCGACGACGGCTACAAGCGACTCCTCGAGGACCACAAGCGGCTGCAGGACCAGGTGCGGCTGCTGCAGCGGCTGCTCCACCTGTGCGGCGCGCCCGACGCCTTCGAGGCGGTGTTCGGCGGGGTGCTCGACGCCGCCATGGAGTTCTTCAGCGCCCACTCAGGGGCCCTCTACATGCTCGACGGCGAGGAGGGCAAGCTCTACTTCGCCACGGCGCGGGGGCCCAAGGCGCAGGAGGTCATGGCGCTCGACATCCTGATCGAGCCCGGCCAGGGCATCGCCGGCGCCTGCTTCCAGAACAACGAGGTGATCGCGGTCTCGGACGCCCACAAGGACCCGCGGTTCGCCAAGCAGGTGTCCGAGGCGGTCGGCTACGAGGTGCGGTCGATGCTGACGGCGCCGATCGTGTGCGACGGCGAGCCGCTGGGCGTGCTGCAGGTGATCAACAAGCAGGGGCAGCCGACCTTCAGCGCCGACGAGGTGGAGCTGATCCGTCAGCTCGGTCGCTACGCCGGCGGGATCATCGGGCTGGGGCTCGAGCTCGAGGACCTGCAGGCGCGGGCGGGGGCGGCCGACGTCGAGCAGCCGTCCAGGGAGGTGTGACGTGTCGCAGCTGACCGAGTTCCTGAGCGAGATGCACGCCCGCGGCGGCTCGGACCTGGTGCTCAAGCACGCCCGGCCGCCCCTCATGCGCCTCAACGGGCAGCTCATGCCGTCCGAGTTCCCGGTGCAGGACGACGCCTCGATCTCGGACAACCTGGCGCCGATTCTGAGCGCCTTCCACCGTCAGCGGCTGGAGGAGGACCGGGAGGTCGACCTCAGCTTCGAGATCGAGGGCATGGCGCGCTTCCGCGTGAACGTGTTCTTCCAGCGGGGGCACATGGGCGCGGTGATCCGCCTGATCCCCCTCGACACCCCCACCATCGACGCGCTGGGGCTGCCGCCCGTCCTCAAGGACGTGGCCTCCCACCCGAACGGGATCATCCTGGTCACGGGCCCCACCGGGAGCGGCAAGTCGACCACCCTGGCGGCGATCGTCGACCACATCAACGCCACCCGCCACGCCCACATCATCACGATCGAGGACCCGGTCGAGTTCGTGTATCAGGACAAGCGGTCCACGGTCACCCAGCGGGGGATCGGCGAGGACACCCTCAGCGCCAAGCGGGCGCTGCGGGCGGCGCTGCGCCAGAACCCGGACGTGATCCTGGCGGGCGAGATGCGCGACAAGGAGACCATGGAGCTGGCGCTGCACGCCGCCGAGACCGGCCACCTGGTGCTGTCGACGCTGCACACCAACGACGCCAAGCAGAGCATCCAGCGCATCACCGACGCCTTCCCGCCGGAGAACAAGCAGGGCCTGCTGCGCATGCTGGCGGTGTGCCTGCGGGCGGTGGTCTCGCAGCGGCTGATCCCCCGCGCCGATGGCTCGGGGCGGGTAGCCGCGCACGAGATCATGATCGTCTCGCCCACCATCCGGCAGCTGATCGAGAAGGG
>JAWLGW010000589.1:0-5005 GCA_041690735.1 Planctomycetota bacterium | reverse complement strand
CGCGCTGGGGGCCGCCGCCGGCCTGGGCCTCCTGGGTGGCTGCGCGGCGCCCGCGCCCGCCGCGGCCGACCAGGGCGCCGCGGCGATCACGAGCTCGCTGATCCCGAGTTCGGCGGTGGCGCTGGCGCTGGCCGCCTCGCTCGAGGCCGACCACGGCGGCGCCGCGCTCGACGGCGTGACGCCGCGCCGCCTGGCCCGGCTGGGGCGTGAGCTGGTGCGCCTAGCCGGCGCGGAGCCAGGGACGGTCACCCTCCTCGTCGAGCCCGCCCGGGTCGGGCGCGCCCTGCCCGGCGGTCACCTGCAGGTCAGCCTGGGGCTCCTGGCCGAGCTGGCCCAGGAGGATCCGAGCCAGCCCGCCGTGGCGGCGGTCCTGGCGCACCTCGCCGGGCACGCCGGCCTCCGTCACCCCCGGGTCGGCGTCGCCCGAGCGGTGCGGGCCGCCGGGTTCGAGGCGCTCCCCCCGCGCGTCGCGCCGCTGCTGACGGCGGAGCCCGAGGCGATCGCCGGCGCGGGCGCGCTGGGCGAAGCGCTGCGGGCGGCCGCCGCCCCCGCCTTCGACCCCGCGGCCTGCGCGGCGGCCGACCGGGTGGCGCGCGGCGCCCTGCGCCGGGCCGGCTACCCCGAGGAGGCGCTGGAGCGGGCGTACCGCCGCCTGCAGACCCGCGAGGGGCACGACGCCGCCGGCGCCGCGCCCTGGGTCGCGAGGCACGGCACAGCCTGGACGCGCGTCGCCGCCGCGCGCGCCGCCGGCCGGAGCCGGGCCCTCGGCAGGAGCGCCGTGTTCGCCCCGGGCGACCTGGACCTCGCGGAGCTGGTCACGGCGGACCGAACCGCCGTCCGCGCCGCGGCCGCCGCCCGCCTGACCCGCGCCGGGTTGAACCAGGAGGCGGCCGCCCTGCTGGCGCCCGAGCGCAGCGGCGAGGAGCCCGCGGGGCTGGTCGCCCTCGCCCGCGTCCACCTGGCCCGCGGCCGCGCCGGCGAGGGCGAGGCAGAGCGGGCGCTCCGCGCGGCCCTCCTGCGCGCCCCGGCGCACGTGGAGGCGCGGACCCTGCTGGCGGAGCTGTACCTCGTACAGGGGCGCCGGGACGAGGCGCGCCACGAGCTGGAGGAGGCGCTCCGCCGCGCGCCCCTGCGCGCCGAGCTGCACCTGCTGCTCGCGCAGGCCGAGCAGGGGGACGCGGCGACCCGGCGCCTCGCCCTGGCCCGCGCGCTGGGCGGGTCCACCCGTCCCGTGGGCGCGGAGGCCGCGGCGCGGCTGGAGGGGATCGCCGCGCCGGCCCCCGCGCGAACCATCCCCGGCGCAGCGCGCAGCCGCGTGCTGGGCGGCGACTGACGCGGCGTGAGCGACGACGTCCTCCTCCTGATCGTGTTCGTCGGGCTGGCGCTCGGGGTCTCCTTCCTGTGCTCGGTCCTGGAGGCGGTGCTGCTCAGCATCACGCCCTCCTACCTGGCCCAGATCGAGAAGGAGGGCAGCACGGCGGTGGCCCGACTGCGCGCCCTCAAGCAGGACATCGACCGGCCGCTGGCCGCGATCCTCAGCCTCAACACGATCGCCCACACCGTCGGCGCGGCGGGCGCGGGCGCGCAGGCAGCCAAGGTGTTCGGCAGCCAGTGGCTGGGGGTCGCCTCGGCCGTGCTGACGCTGCTGATCCTGATCCTGTCGGAGATCGTGCCCAAGAGCCTGGGCGCGCTGTACTGGCGTCAGCTGGCCCCGGCCGTGGGCGCGCTCCTGGTCCCCCTGATCTGGGCCATGTACCCGCTGGTCCTGGTGGCCCGGGGGATCACCTCCCTCCTCGGCGGCGGGCACGCCCCCGCCGGCGTCAGCCGCGAGGAGATCAGCGCCATGGCCGAGGAGGGGGCCGACCGGGGCGTGTTCGACACGGGCGAGTCGCGGGTCCTCAAGAACATGTTCCGGCTCCGCGAGCTGCGCGCCGCCGACGTCATGACCCCCCGCACCGTGATCTTCGCGCTGCCCGAGACCATGAAGGTGGGCGAGGTGCTCGAGCAGCACGGCACCCTGCGGTTCGCGCGGATCCCGCTGTACACCGCCAGCCACGACGACATCTCCGGGTACGTGCTGCGGGCCGACCTCCTCTCCCGCGCGGCCCGCGACGAGCACGACGTGCCCCTGTCCGAGCTGCGGCGCGAGCTGCAGATCGTGCCCGAGGTCATGCCCCTGTCGAAGCTGTTCGACCTGCTGCTGGAGGGGCATCGCCACATCGCCCTGGTGGTCGACGAGTACGGCGGCACCGCCGGGCTCGTCAGCCAGGAGGACCTCGTCGAGACCCTCCTCGGCCTCGAGATCGTGGACGAGGTGGACAGCGTGCAGGACATGCAGGACCTCGCCCGCCGCCAGTGGCGCCGGCGGGCCCGCCGCCTGGGGCTGATCGACGGCGAGGAGGGCGACGCCCCCCCCGCCCCCGGCACCGCCGCCAACCCCGCCCCGCCCGCCGAGCCCCAGAGCGGCCCTGGGTCCGCGTCCGCCGACCGGCCGGGTGACTGACCTCGAGCGCGTCCTGTTCGAGCGGGCGGGCCCGGCGCGCTGCCCCTTCTGCCACGACGCCCGCTACAGCCGCGACAGCAGGTCCGCCTTCTTGGCTCGGAACTCGGCCTCGCTGAGGATCCCCTCGTCCCGCAGCTGCGCCAGCTGACGGATCAGCTCGGGGATCCGCGCGGCGCCGCCCGCCCCGGGCTGGGCCGGCAGGAGCTGCGGAGCGGACCGCGGGGGGAGGGCCCGCCCGGGCGCGCCAGGGTCGGGCGCCTCGGGCTCCTCGCCCTCCCGGCCCAGGCGGCCGACCGCCGCCGAGCCCAGCGCCCAGGCGCTGCGCGCGATCCCGACCACCGCCTGTCCGCTGCCGCGCACCGCCCCGCGCGCGGCGCCCCGGGCGGCGGTGCGGCCCAGCTCGGCGATCCGGTCGCCCATCCGGTTCGACACGTCGTCCACCGAGTCCAGCGCCTTCGACAGCAGGGCGTCGATCTCCTTGGGCGGGTCGTCGCCGACCCCCTCGCGGGCCCGGCGCTCGAACTCCTCGTCCACCAGGCGCATCTCCACGAACAGCTCGTCGATCCGCCGGGCCAGCGGCACCAGCCCCTCCAGCAGGCGCTTGACGTGCGGCGCGTACTCCGCCAGCACCGGCTGATCCGCGGCGCACAGGGCCAGGCCCAGCTCCGACACCAGCAGCTGCCGGCGGGCGCGGATCTCGCGGGAGCGGAAGGCGTCCTCCAGCCAGAACAGGTCGAAGGGGAGCATCCGGTCCTCGGCGTCGACGTCCCGCTCGAGGCGCGCCTGCTCGCGCGCCTGCTCGAGGGCGTCGACCTTGCGGAGGATCCGGTCCAGGTCGACCAGGCCGGTCCCGCGCACGCTGGGGATCGCCAGGGCTTGCTCGCCAATGCTCAGCCCCAGCTCGAACAGGCGCTTGTCGATCCGGTTGCGCCGCGAGCGCAGCTGCGAAGACGACATGGCCCTCAGGCGCTCGGAGGTGCGCCGCTCCGCGTCCGCGTCGGGGGGCGCGAAGGGGCTGAGGCGCGCGGGCAGCAGGCGCTCCTCACGCGGCGGCGTCGGCGCCGCCTCGCCCTCCCCGCTGCCCTGTGCGCCCGTGGCTCCGCGCTCGTCCATGTGAGCTCTCCGCGCCTCCTCCGGCGAGGCCATCATGACAGGGGCGGCGCGCCTTGTCCGCCCCCGGAGGTCGGCCCGGCGGTCGGGCCCGGCGGCGGCCCGAACAGGGCGCGCCGCGCCAGGCTCCCGGCTGCGAACAGCGCGCCCAGCGACGCCAGGCCCAGGCCCAGCTGGACGCGCGTGGCCTCCCCGGTCCCCAGCCCCGCCAGCAGCGCGCCGAGGTCGAACAGCCACAGCCCCTTGAGCAGGGCGATCGTCATGCGGCCGCCCCGGGCGCGGGTCCCCTCGGCGCGGGCGGCGCCAGCCTCGCGCACCACTCGCCCCGCCAGCAGGCCGAACCCCAGCCAGCCCAGCGGGCTCCACCCGCCCGGGAGCAGCGTGAGGGCCCCCGCGGCCACCGGCGCGGCGCCGGTGGCGCCGAAGGCGAGCCCGATCTGCGCCGGCGACCCCTCCTCGTCCTCCAGGGTCGAGACGCCGGTGAGCGCGGCCACGTACCAGGTGAGCAGCACGGCGTAGACGAGCGCCCACCCGCCCGGGCCGAGCGGGGCGACCGGCGACCACACCCCGAAGGCGATCGGCCCCAGCAGGGCGTTGGCGCCCCGGCAGGCACCCATGGCGAGGGCGCCCGGCACCCGGAACCGCTTGAGGAACCCGTCGTAGGCGAGCACGCAGGCCGCCAACGCGCCCGCCCCCACCAGGCCCCGCAGGGCGCCTCCGCCGCCCAGCGCGCCCGCCGCCGCCGCCAGCCCGCCGCCCGCCACCAGCAGCCCCCCGCCCAGACCGGCCGCGGTCGCGGGCCGCACCCGCCCCGCCGGCAGCGGCCGCCCGGGGTGGAGCTCCCGATCGCGCTCGAGGTCGAACAGGTCGTTGAGGACCATGCCCGCCCAGTACAGGCAGCACGACGCCAGCGCCAGGCAGAAGGCCCCGCCCAAGGCGTCGGGCGTCCAGGGCGCCGCGGGTGAGCGCGCCAGCAGCAGCCCGACCAGCGCGTTCGCGGCCGCGGTCGCCGCCAGCGGCGCGCGCATGAGGAGGAGCAGGTCGCGCATGGGAGGGCGATCTTACGCGACCGTCGGAGGGTGCCAGGCCGAGGCCGAGTCCAAGTCCGAGTCGCATTGGCACCGGGCCGGGACGGACGACGGCGAACAGTGTGGTTCGTGGCGGGGGCTTCGCCCCCCGAGGCTGTCGCAATAGAGAAGAGCTCGCCTCTCTTACGTGCCCGTGCCTGTGCCCGTGCCCTGCCCGCGGGGTTTCGGGCACGGGCACGGGCACAGGCACGGGCGCGAATGAGCTGTCCCTGCATTTTGCGACAGCCCCCGCCCACGTTCCCCCCGCGCGGCGTGGCTGTTGGACCGTCCCCGAGCCAGCACCCACGCGAGGTGGCGCGACAAG
>JAWLGW010000588.1:0-5006 GCA_041690735.1 Planctomycetota bacterium | reverse complement strand
CCCGCCACCCGCCTGGCCCCGCGGCGCGCGCGGCGCTGGCGGAGATCGGGCGCGCGGTGAGGGCGCGCTCCAGGTCGTCGGCCAGGACGCCCGCGTGCGGATAGCGGTCCTGCGGGCGGCGCTGCAGGCAGCGCAGGCAGACCGCCTCGAGGTCGCGCGGGATCGAGCGGTCCAGGGCCCGCGGCCGGGGGGGCGCGGCGGCGTCGATCTGCGCCCACAGCTCGAACATGGACGCGGCCTCGAACGGCTCCCGGCCGGTGAGGACGCGATACAGCACGACGCCCAGCGCCCACACGTCAGTGGGCGGCCCCACCGCGCCCGCCTCCTGCGACAGCTGCTCGGGCGCCATGTGTGTGGGCGTGCCCACGATCGCCCCGGTGCGGGTCAACGCCTCCAGTCCGTCGGCCCGCGCCAAGCCGAAGTCGACCACGCGGGCCCGCCCGGCCGCGTCGATCAGCACGTTGTCGGGCTTCACGTCCCGGTGGACCACGCCGTGGAGGTGGGCGTGGGCCAGGGCCTGCGCCGCCTCCAGCACCTGCCGCAGCGCGCTCCCGCGGTCGCTCCGCGCCATCTCCGCCGCCAGGGTGGTGGCGCCCTCGATCAGCTCGTACGCCAGGTAGGGCTGCCCGTCGACCTCGCCCGCCGAGTGGATCCCCACGATCCCGGGGTGCCGCAGGGCCGCGGTCAGCTCCCCCTCGCGACGCAGCCGCTCCCGCGCCTGGGCGGACAGGGCGCCCGTGACCACCTTGAGCGCGACCTCTCGTCCGCTCACCAGGTCGGTGGCGCGATAGACGGCGCCCATGCCGCCTCGCCCCAGCTCGGCCTCGATCTGGAAGGGCCCCAGCCTGTCTCCCGAGGACAGGGCGGGGCGGGGCTCGATCGGCAGCACCGGTCGAGCCTCGCGCGGCACACCTTCACCGAAGGACCAGGAGTCCTCCCCGGTGGGCGCGGCCTCGCTCACGACAGCCCGTAGCGCTCGAGCAGGTGGTACAGCGTCGAGCGCGGGATCCCCAGCTGACGCGCGGCGCGCGCCTTGTTGCCGCCGCAGTCGCGCAGGGCGGCCTCCACCATGGCCTGCTCGACCTCGCCCAGGGTCTTGCCGGCGAACGGCGCCTCCGCCCGCGACACGCCGCGTCCCTCCTGGATCTCGCCCGAGAGCTGCCGGGCGCTGATCCGGCGCGCGCCGAGCGACAGCAGGCGGCGGACCTCGTTGCCGAGCTCGCGCACGTTGCCGGGCCAGGAGTAGCTCGCCAGCAGCTTCGCCGCCCGCGGACTGAGCGCGAGGGGCTGCCCGCCCAGCGCCCGGGCGAAGTGGTCGAGCAGCAGCGGGACGTCGTCGGCGCGCGCGCGCAAGGGCGGGACCGTCAGGCGCAGCACGTCGAGCCGGTAGTACAGGTCCTCGCGAAAGCTGCCCTCCTCCACCCGGCGCCGCAGGTCGCGGTGGGTGGCGGCGATCACCCGGCAGCGCACCGGCTGCAGCGCGCCGCTGCCCACCGGTCGCACGCGCCGCTCCTGCAGCACCCGCAGCAGCTTGCTCTGCATGGCCAGGCTCATGTCGCCCACCTCGTCGAGCAGCAGCGTCCCCTCGCCGGCCAACTGGAACAGGCCGGGACGGTCGGAGGTGGCCCCGGTGAACGCGCCGCGGGCGTGGCCGAACAGCTCGCTCTCCAGCAGCGTCTCGGCCACGGCGGCGCAGTTCTCCGACAGGAAGGGCGCATGCGGGCGCGAGCCGCGGGCGTGGATCTCCCGCGCCACCAGCTCCTTGCCGGTGCCGCTCTCGCCCAAGATCAGGACCGCATCCCAGGTCCGCGCCGACCGGTCGATCCCGTACAGCGAGGTGGAGCCGGTCCTGGCCTGCGTGGAGCGGGCAGGCTTCGACCGCGTGCATTACGTGGCCATGGGTTCGGAGGTCCGTTAGCGTGGCCGACTCCGAGCGCACAGCCCCCGATGCCGTCGACCGTCTCCGCTCGGCCCGTGCCGCGCGCCGACGGCCGCCGCGACGGATGCAGCCGCTGCTGACGCCGATGATCGACGTGACGTTCCAACTGCTGCTGTTCTTCCTGCTGACGATGCGCTTCGCCAAGCCCGAAGGCCAGCTTCCGGCCGATCTGCCCCGCCTGGCCCCCTCGCCGGCGGCCGTGGCGCCGCTGGAGCCGGTCCGCGTGAGTCTGGTCCGGACCGACGCCGGGCTGCGGATGGACATCAGCCGCTACCACCTGACGGCCGAGTCGTTCGCGGCGCTGCACGAGGCCCTGGCGGGCCTGCGGGAGCGCTTCGGCTCGTCCGACGTACCGGTGATCATCGCTCCCGGCGACGGCGTCACCTGGGCCGACGCGCTGAACGCCTTCAACGAGGCCCGCCGCGCCCGGTTCACCGACATCGCGTTCGACCGGCGGGTCGAAACGCCTCGGGAGGAGTAGACGCATGCCTTCGCACCGTGTCATCCCGACGCTGATTGCGGCGGTGCTCCTGGTGCCGTCCGTGGCGGCCGGCGCTGCCGGCGCAAGCGAGGCGGCACTGAAGGCGAGCATCGCCCGGCGGGCCGGGGCGACCGACTCGGACGAGATCGTCCGGTGGTACCTCGACCGCATTGCCCTGGCGGCCCTGCCGGCCCTGGAGCGGGCGGCGCTGCCGGCGCGACGGGTCCGGTTCGGCCTGGCCGACCAGGCCGACCGCACCGCGCTGGCGGCCCTGGCCGCCGAGTCCCTGGCGTCGCTGGAGGGGCTGGTCAGGGAACTGGACGCGCGGATCGACCAGGCGAGGAAGGACCCCGATCAGGTCATCGTCGGCTTGCCGGACAAGCTGGCCCGGGCGCGGGCCGCGGCGGTCCACCGGCGGGCGTGGGTGCGCCTCTCGCTGGCGCTGGTGCTGGAGTCGGCCCCGGGCGCGACCAGTCGCCCGGCCGCAACGCTCGAGGCGCGGCGTCATCGGCTCCTGCTGGATGCCGCCGAGGACGCGGCCGCCTCCGCCGAGACCTCGGCCGCCGCCCGGCTGCTGCGGGGCGTGGCCCTGGCGCGGGCGGGGAAGGTCGACGCGGCCGAGGAAGTGCTCGCCCCGCTGACGGAGGCCGGCGCCGACGGCGAGATCCGCGTGGAGGCGGCCTTCGAGCTGGCCCGCCTGGCGATCGACACGGGCCGCTGGGACGTGGCCTGGCAGCGCAGCGGGGCGTTCGTCGAGCAGTGCGAGCCGGCGGTGGCGACCGGGCGGGCGATTGCGGTGCGCCTGTACGGGGCGGTCCTGGCCGACCGCCTGGGCCGATGCCGTGCGGCGGCGGCCGACGACCCCAGTGAAAAAGCCGCCTGGACCGCCCGGGCCGACAACGCTTTGGCCCAACTGCTGTTGGATCATCCCGACGACCTGCCGCCTCTGGCGGCGGCCCTGGCCCGCCCCTGGCGCGGACGCGACGATCTGGACGCCCTGCCCACAGCGGTTCTCGTCGCCCGCGGTGTGGCCGACGGGCCCGAGACGGCCATCGCCTGCCTGCAGATCGCCGTGCAGCGCGACGACCGCGTCGGCCGTGCGCTGGCCGCCGAGTGCCTCTGGCGGCTGGCGGCGGCGCTGTACCGCCGGGGCGAGACCGCCGGCGAAGAGGGGTGGGCCGACCGCTCGGCGGCGGCGGCGGCCTTTCTCCGCCTGGCCCGCGAGCACAGCGACGACAAGCGGGCCCCCGAGGCGGGGATGAACGCGGCACGGATCCTGATCCGGCGGATCGAGGCCCTCGACGCGACCGGCCGGCCCGTCGAGCCCGCCCTGCGCCGGCGCTGTGCGGGGGTGCTGGAGTTCATCACCGGTCGTTGGCCGGAACGGGAGGCGGCGGCGGACTTCGCCCTCACACTGGCCCGCCAGTACGAGCAACTGGGCGACGATGAGCGTGCCCTGCAGTGGTACGGACGGGTGGCGGAGACCTCCGACCACTCCCTGTTCGCCCGCTACGGCGAGTTGGCCCTGCGAAGCGACGGGCCGATGAAGCGTGCCGAGGCCGAGGCGGTCGTCGCGGCGCTGGCCGACGTGGTCGAGCGGGCCCGGCGCGATCATCTCGAGGCCCTGGCGGCCGCGGCGGACTACCGGATCGCGCGCCTGCTGGCCGACCCGCTGGGGCGGACCGACGAGGCGCTGGACCAGTGCCGGCGCATCGCCGAGCGGTGGGGGGGGCACAGGGAGGTCGTCACGGCCGCCGAGGCGCTGCGGATCGAACTGCTGCTGGCCGATGGGCGCCTGGAGGCGGCGACGGCGGCGCTGGAGCGGCTCCTGGAAACCGCCGGCGACCAGGCCGGCCGGCGGCAGCTGGTCATGGTGACGCTGGAGATCCGCAAGCGGCTCGACGCCATGAGCATGGACCACGGCGGGGGTGAGGCGTCTACGGCCTTGGCCGAACAGTACCTGCGCCTGGCCGAGCGCGCCGGCCGTGCCGTGGCGGACAGGGACGAGGGCCTGCGTTACGGCCTGGAGCAGATGCGAGCTGAAGCCCTGGTCCGAAACAGCCGACTCGAAGAAGCCGAGGGGGTGTTCAAGCGTCTGGGCCAGGTGCGTCCGGACGACGCGCGGAATATCGAGGGTCTGGCGCGATGTCACTGGCTGGCCGGACGTCACGGCGAGGCGGTGGCCCTGTACGAAAAGGTCCTGGCGGGGCTGGACCCGGCCGAGCACGCGGACCTGTGGTGGCGGGTGCAGTTGGCGCTGGCGCGCTGTGCCTATGACGCCGCCGAAGGCGACCTCGAACGGCTGCAGCGGCTGGCGATCCGCCTGGCGCAGCTGGAGGCGCAGGATCAGGCATTCGGCGGGTATCGGACGCAGTTCCAGCGGTTGCGCGGGGCGATCGGGCCGCAATAGCCCGGAAGAGCCCTGATCGGCATATTTGACCCGTTGGGCGGGGCGATCGGGCCAAAATAGTTCGAAAGAGCCCTGATCAGCCCTGACGAATAGCTTTTTTGTCGCACCTGGGCGGCCGGGGCTCGGGGGCCTGAAGTAGGCCCTGGGAAGCTCGCCCGGGCGGACCCTCGCCACTT
>JAWLGW010000587.1:0-5014 GCA_041690735.1 Planctomycetota bacterium | reverse complement strand
AGCGCGACGTCTCAAGCCGATCAGCTGCACCCAACCGAACCTGAGGCTTGTGCTCGCTCCCATCAGGGGGTATACCCTTACGCTTCGCGCGGGCCGGGGGGTGCCTCCGGCGCTGCAGAGGAGTGTCATGCCCAAGGCGAAGACCAAGAAGTGCGCGGTGAAGCGCGTCCGCGTCAGCAAGAAGGGGAAGGTCAAGTTCCGCCACTCCTTCACCAGCCACCTGCTGTCGGGGCGCAATTCGAGCCGTAAGCGGCGCCTCCGCCGCCGCGCCGTCGCCACCAAGGCCGACGCGCAGATCGTCCATAAGATGCTCGGCGGAGCGCGCCCCTAAGGGGCGCCTCGCTAAGAGGAGCGACCGATGAGAGTCAAGGGTGGGTCGGCGCCGCGCCGCTCCAAGAACCGGATCCTGAAGCAGGCCCGCGGCTTCTACGGCAAGCGGAACAACTGCTGGAAGACCGCCCGTCAGGTGGTCCGGCGCAGCAAGCAGCAGGCGTACACCGGCCGCAAGCTGCGCAAGCGGGACAACCGCGCCCTGTGGATCACGCGCCTCAACGCGGCCGCCCGCATGCGCGGGATGTCGTACAGCCGGCTGATCCACGGCCTCGGCAAGGCGAACATCGAGCTCGACCGCAAGGTGCTCGCCGACCTGGCGGTCCACGATCCGCAGTCGTTCGACGCGATCGTCGAGACCGTCAAGAAGTACGTCTAGGGCGTCAGGGGGCGGGGCATGCCTCCCAAGCCGCTGGTCGACCTGAGCGACGTGAACCTCGAGGCGGTGGCGTACGACGCCACCCCCCTCGACGTGTACCTGCCTCAGGCGCACGAGATGCGGCAGCTCCACGGCGTGTACCACTTCGACCCGGAGGCGGGCTTCGCCGTCGGCTACCGCGACGTGCGCGAGGACGAGTTCTGGGTGCGGGGCCACTTCCCCAGCCAGCCGGTGTTCCCGGGCGTGCTGCTGGTGGAGACGGTGGCCCAGCTGTGCGTCTTCTACTGGCGCAAGGTGATCGGGCGCGAGCAGGCTCCGGGCCGCGCGATGCTGTTCGGCGGCATCGACGAGGTCAAGTTCCGCGACGCGGTCCTGCCGGGCCAGCGGGTGGTGGTGATCGCCAAGGTCGACGAGCTGCGGCTGAGGCGCTCGAGCTACCACACCCAGGCGCTGGTCGACGGCAAGGTGGTCTTCACCGGCAAGATCACCGGCCTCCTCGGGCCGGAGATGCCCGAGATCTACCCCGACGGGAAGTAGCCAGCCGGATCGAGCTCCCGGCGGGGCGCGCGTTCGCCGTCCGCGGTGAGAGAGGATCGCTCCGGTGACGACGACACCCCAAGACGCCGACACGCACGACTGGGTCGAGGTGCCCTGCAACCTGTGCGAGGGGGCGGGCGACGTCGAGCGACTGTTCGCGCGCGGCACGTACGTGCACGTGCGCTGCCGCCGCTGCAGCCTGGTGTGGGTCAGCCCGAGGCCCCCCATGGCCGAGCAGGTCAACGCCCGCCTGTACGGCCAGGACCACGACGGGCTGGCCTCCTTCTGCCGCGAGCTGCTCGACATGTCTCCCGAGCAGGTGGCCGAGCGTCGCGCGGAGCTGCGCGACCGGGCGCCGCGGAAGTACCGCGCCGAGCTGGCCGGCCTGGAGCGGCGCCTGGGCAAGGCCGGCCGGCTCCTGGATGTGGGCTGCGCGAACGGACGGTTCCTGCTGGCCGCGGAGGGGCGCGGCTGGGAGGTCACCGGGATCGAGGTGGCGCCCGAGCAGGCGACGGTGGCCCGGGAGAAGTTCGGCCTGGACGTCCACTGCGGCACGCTCGAGACCGCCGGGCTCGAGGTCGCTTCGGTCGATGCAGTGCGCCTGAACCAGGTGCTCGAGCACGTGCCCGACCCCCTGGGGACCCTGCGGGCGATCGCCCGGGTGCTGCGCCCTGGCGGCCTGTTCTCCATGTCGACGGTGAACATCGACAGCTTCACCTACCGCCTGCTGGGGAGCGAGTGGTCGCACCTCGGGACCGAGCGTAACGGCCACATCTTCTTCTTCTCCCCCCGCACGCTCACCGAGATGCTGCAGCGGGCCGGCTTCCGGGTGGTGGGGACCCGCACCGTGGGCTGCCGGTTGACCAACCACGCGGAGCGTCCCGAGGGTGCGCGCCGGCGTGCCAAGGGCTTGCGCCGCCGCGCGGTGCGGATCGCCGAGCAGCTGCTCGAGCTGCCCGCGCGCCCCCTGCTCAAGGGCGGGCGCATTTACGTCTTGGCCGAGCGAACCGGCACCTGAGTGAGGGCTGTTGCGTTGGACACGCCTGCTCGACAGAGGCTGCAAGGTCCCGCCTACGCCGCCTCCCCGCGCGGCGGGGCGTCGTGCGCCAGCGCGTCGTCGATCGCGTCCAGCACATCGTCGATGGGTGGCCTGCCGAAGGGCATGGACGTGACGGCGGCGCAGTAGAGGACGTTCTCGCGGTCCACCAGGAACAGGCCGGGCTCGCAGAACAGCTCGGGCTCGCCCGGCTCAATGGCCTCCGAGATGAACAGGCCCCACCGGCGGCCGACCGCCAGCGGGAGGCCGTAGCCGATCCGGAGGTGCTCCAGCCCCCACCGCTGCCGGGCGGCCAGGGCGCGCGCGCGCGAGTCGCTGCTGATGGCCACCGGCTCCACCCCCAGGGAGAGGAACGCCTCCAGCTTGGCGTTGAGCTCGCCCAGGTACTGCTGGCACACCTCGCTGTGCAGCCCCCGGTAGAACACGATCAGGGTGAACCGGCGGGGCCGCTGCTTGGCGAGCGTCCAGGGCGCGTCGTCGGGGAGCAACCGCACGGACAGGCCGGGCGCCGGGGCGCGGGGGATCGGGCGCAGCATGAGCTCCTCCTCGGCCGCACCGACAGCAAGCGCGGTGCCTCGTGCCCTACTCGCCGGCGGGGTCCTCCGCCGCGCTGGGGTCGCCCGCCTCGGAGAGGGTGAGGACCAGGGCGGCTCCCTCGCCGGCCTGGACCTCGAGGAGCGGCAGCACCACCCCCTCGCCGTCGACGCGGACCCGGTACTCGCCCGGCCACAGCAAGGCGCGGAAGGCCCGGTAGGAGCCCACGGTGGCGGTGACCGTGAGGCCCGTCTCGCTCAGGGGCTCGAAGGTGACCAGGCCGGCGCGGTAGCGGGTCACGCCCCACCGGTCCCCCTCGCCCGGGGCCGTGACGTCGACCAGCACGCCCGTCACGCCGCCCATGCCGGCCGGGAGCGAGGGGAGCGAGACCTTGCCCAGCTGCGGACCCTCCCGGGCGGCGGCCCCAGCGTCCCTGGCGAGCACCGCTCGGTGCTCGGGGAGGCACCCCTCGCGCAGGAAGAACACGCTCGCGAAGTGGTCGAGGCTGGGGTACGGGAACTCCGCCAGCCGGAACGGCCCGCCCGGCAGGCGCGCGAACGGCTGATCGAGCGGGTCTCCCTCCCAGTCGCCGTTGAACACGACGACCCGCGCGGGCCCGCCCACGATGCTCCCGCTGGGGGCGGCGAGGTCTCGGGGGAGCTCGCCGGTCTCCTCGTCCGAGCGCGCGGGCCCGCTCAGCAGCGCGATCGGCAGCAGCGCGGCGGCGGCCGTCGGGAGCGCCCACGCGGTCCGTCGGGCTGGCTTCATGGCCTCTCCTCTCGTGCGGGCGCGACGCTGCGCAAGGCGGATGCCGATGCCGCGCGGCGGGCGGCGGGACGCCTCAGCGCCGGCGGCGGGCCGTGTCGCCGCGCGCGGCGGCGCCAGCCGAACGGAGGCGCTCGCGCAGCACGCCGATCCCCGCCCGCACCTCGTTGGCCAGCTCGTCGAGCTCTTCCCGCAGGTCATCGAACCGCTCGCGTCCGCTGTGCCGGAGCTGCGTCAGCTTCTGCTCCAGCACGTCCTGCTTGCGGCGCAAGGCCTCGATCCGGGCGCTCGCCGACACCCGCCCGCTCGCCGCCCGCCGCCGCGCGTCGTCGGCGAGCTCGTCCAGGGCGGCCCGCCAGTCGTCGATCCGCCTCCGCAGCTGCTCCACAGCGCTGGCTCGCTGTCGCCGTTCTTGGTCCTTCACCGCGTCCTCCTCGAGGCGGCGCCGCCGCCCAGCCCCGCCTCGTCCTCTGGCAAGAACCGCGCCACTACGACCGCGCTGTTGTCGCTGCCGCCGGCGGCGTTGGCGGCCTCCACTAGCCCCCTGGCGCCGGCGGCGGCGTCGGGGGACTCCTCCAGCCGCGCCGCCATTGCGGCGTCGCTGACGTGCTTGTTCACCCCGTCGGTGCACAGCAGCAGCGTGTCGTGCGGCTCGAGGGTCAGGTGGTGCACGTCGGGCAGCAGGTCGCCGCTGCCGCCGCCTACGGCGTTCCACAGCACGTGCTGGTAGCGGCTGCTCGCTGCCTCGGCGGGGTCGAGGACCCCCTCGTCGATCAGCTGCTGGGCGAGGGTGTGGTCCTGGGTCAGCTGGCGCAGCTCCCCGCCGCGCCGCAGGTAGCAGCGGCTGTCGCCGACGTGCACCAGCGACAGCCGGGGGAAGATCACGACCGCCACGGTGAGGGTGGTGCCCATGCCCCGGCGCTCGGGGCGCCGGCGGCCGTCGAGCTCGAGCGCCTGCTGGCAGCCGAGGACGGCCTCGGTCAGGGCCTGGGCGCGCAGGGCGTCCTGGTCCTCGCCGGGGGGCGCGGTCCAGGGCACCTGCTCGAGGAGCAGGCGGGTCATGGTCTCGAGGGTCAGCGCGCTGGCGTGGCGCCCGGCCGGGGTGCCGGCGATACCGTCCGCGACCCCCAGCACGAAGGCGGTGCGCTGTCCGGCCCAGGGGCGGGTCCGCTCGTCCGCCAGGCTCGAGCTGCGGACCTCGAGGCTCCGGCCGAGCTCGGCGATGAGGAACTGGTCCTGGTTCTCGCGGCGCACGCGGCCGCGGTCCGTCTCTCCGGCGCAGTCGATCCGCACCGCGGGGGCGGCATACAGCGTGGCAGCTCGCACCATCCGTTCGTCCTCTCGTCCAAGCGACCGATGCGCACGCACTCGCAATCGGAGTGCCGTGTCGCCAAACAGCCCCGCCCCCGCCG
>JAWLGW010000586.1:1214-5015 GCA_041690735.1 Planctomycetota bacterium | reverse complement strand
CAGTTCCCTGGCTGGCCCACACCCAGGCTCACTACGCCGCTATGCTCCTCACCCGCGCCCACCACTCGGACAGACAACAGGCCATGGACCTGCTCGATGAGGCACTCTCCACCGCTGCACGGTTGGGGATGCACTTCCTGACCGCCAAGGAGGACGGCGGGCCGCTGCTCGTCGGCCGCGCCGAGGACTGCGACGTGGTGCTCGAGGCGAGCGGTGTGTCGCGGAAGCACGCCGAGCTGCACAAGACCCTCGGCCGGTGGTCGGTGGTGGACCTCGAGTCGAACAACGGGACGTTCGTCGACAAGCAGCAGGTCGAGCCGGGCGCCAAGGTGGGCCTCAAGGACCGGGCGCAGATCTGGTTCGCCTCGTATCGCGCCCTGTTCCTGTATGCCGAGGAGCTGTACAACCTGGCCTCGAACCTGCGCGCCCGCTCTTCGTAAGGAGGCGCGCGGCGCACCATCACGGCACGCGAGTTCGCGCAGATCGCCCCGCCGTGCTTTGATGGCCGTGGACCGGAGGTGCCGCTCATGAGCCTGCCCCGCCGCGCCCTGCGCCCCAGCCTCGTCGCCGCCCTCGTCGCCTGCTGTCTGCTGGGCGGGGGGTGCATCGCCAAGGTGGCTTACCAGCCGAACGAGCGCCTCGTGCAGCAGCTCGGCCTGCAGCGGGCCGAGGCCCGCTTCGACGAGGTGGTCGTGCGGGCCCTCGACCCTCCCGTAGACTCGGTCGAGGTGAGCGACGACGGCTTCACCTGCGTGGTCCAGGTCGGCTGGCCGGTGCCGGTGTTCCTCAAGGAGAAGACGTACCACTTCGCGAACATCGCCCGCGTCGACCTGTACGAGAACAACAAGGCCTTCCTGATCGACTACGCGGGGCGCGAGCTGGGGATCTTCCTGTTCGGCAACCCCCTCGACGCGCAGGCCTTCGCGGACCTGGTCATGGCGTTCAAGGCCCACGGCGCCCACGGGGAGGCCGCCGAGCGGGATTGAGTGAGGGGGCACGATTCCGAGTCGCTCGTCGCGCGGCACCTAGCGGTTAGCAGTTAGCCATTAGCTGTTAGAGCTGTCGCTCCTCGAGAGCTCCGCGCAAGCGGCCTGGACGAGGCGCGAGAGCAGCTAACTGCTCACTGCTCACTGCTCACTGCTAACCGCTCGTGCCCGGATCAAGCCGAGCAGGAGCGCGGCGAGCCGGGGCGGGAGAGAAGACGACGCCGAAGCGTGCCCCGTGATTTAGCCCGCGACCACCGTCGCCCGCCGCTCCTCGCGGTACAGCCGCAGCGCGAAGGCGCCGGCGGGGCGCGCCCGCGCCTCGTCGACCAGCGCGCGCATGGGGGGCGGGAGCTCCTCGAGGGCGGGCAGGCCCTCGAAGCCGTACTCGGGGGGCATCACCAGCGGGCCGTACAGGGCGGCGAAGGTCAGGTCGGCGGCGGTGAACCGGTCGCCCACCAGGTAGCGGGCCCCCTCGCTCAGCCGCTCCTCCGCGCCCTGGAGCACCTCCTCCAGCTTCCCCCGGGAGCGCTCGGCGCCGGCCGCGTCGATGCGCATGGCGCGCCGCATGAGGGCGACCACAGCCGGTCGCGTGGCGCGGAACAGGGCGCGCTCCAGCCGACCGACCCCCGCCGTCACCGTCGGGACGAGCATGGGGTCGTCGAGGGCGTGCAGGTAGGCCAGGCGGCGGGTGTGGGGGCCCAGGCGCTCGTCGAACAGGTCCTCCAGGGCCTCCACCTCGGCCCGGGCCTCGTGCTCCTCCGGATACAGGCGCCGCGCCGGCTCGGCCTGCTGCGCGTCCAGCCACTGCAAGATCTCGGTCGAGTCGTCGAGGACCGCCCCCTCGGGCGTGATCAGCACCGGGACCGTCCGTCCGCCGCCGTGCCGCTTCACCGCGAGGATGTGCCAGGCGGGCGGGTGACGCTCCTCCCGGAAGGGCACGCCGTGGCGCTCCAGCGCCCAGCGGGCCTTCTCGCAGTAATGGCTCACGCCGATCGTGATCAGGCGAGCGGGTGGGGGCATGGGGTCCTCCAAGGGGGCGAGGATCGCACGGGCGCCCCCTCACGGCCAACGGGACCGCGCGGCCGCGCGCACGCGAACCTCACCGCCTTGCGAAGGTGTAGGTGCTCGCGCGTCGTGCGAGCTGAGATCTCGGGCCAGGAGGAGGTGAGCTCACATGGCGGGAGGTGCCGGGGCGAGCGGGGGCATGTTCGCGGACGCGGTGTCGCGGCTGGAGGCGGCGAACCGCATCACCGGCCTCGAGGACGAGGTGATCGAGCGGCTCAGCGTGCCGCTGGCGACCCTGCAGGTGTCGATCCCGGTGCGGCGCGACGACGGTCGGCTCTCCATCCTGAGCGGCTTCCGGGTCCGTCACGACACCACACGGGGCCCCGCCAAGGGCGGGATCCGTTTCCACCCGGAGGTGTGCCTCGACGAGGTGCAGGCCCTCGCCTTCTGGATGACCTTCAAGTGCGCCGCCCTGGGCCTGCCCTTCGGGGGCGGGAAGGGGGGCGTCATCGTGGACGCCAAGTCCCTCTCGCCCATGGAGCTGGAGCGGCTGAGCCGGGGCTACATGGAGCAGATCGCCGACTTCATCGGCCCCGAGACCGACGTCATGGCGCCCGACATGTACACCAACGCTCGCGTCATGGGCTGGATGATGGACGAGTACTCCCAGATCACCCGCCGGCAGACGCCGGCGGTGATCACCGGCAAGCCGCTGGAGCTGGGCGGGAGTCACGGACGCGACGCCTCCACCGGGCGCGGCGCCTTCTACGTGATCCGCGAGCTGCAGCGGCGGGAGGAGTGGGAGCCCCAGCAGACCACCGTCGCCGTGCAGGGCTTCGGCAACGCAGGACAGAGCCTCGCCCTGCTGCTCCACGAGGCTGGTTATCGGGTGGTCGCGGTGAGCGACTCGAAGGGCGCGATCCATCGGGAGGCGGGGCTCGACATCCCGAGCGTGGTCCGGGTGAAGAACGAGGACCGCAAGCTGGAGGCGATCTACTGCGACGGCAGCGTGTGCGAGGCGGTCGAGGCGGACCGGATCTCGAACGAGGACCTGCTGGCCCTCGAGGTCGACGTGCTGGTGCCGGCCGCCCTCGGCAACGTGATCACCTGCGACAACGTCGACCGGGTGCGGGCGCGCCTGATCGTCGAGGTCGCCAACGGGCCCCTGACCACCGAGGCGGACGCGGCCCTGGCCGACCGGGACGTGCGGGTGGTCCCCGACATCGTGGCCAACGCCGGCGGCGCGACCGTGAGCTACTTCGAGTGGAGCCAGAACAAGTCGGGCTGGTACTGGAGCGAGGAGGAGGTCTTCCAGCGCCTCGAGGCGATCATGACCCGGGAGCTGCGCGCGATCGAGGAGCTCGCCGAGCGCGAGCGGGCGACCCTGCGGGAGGCGGCCTACGCGCACGCCCTGAGGCGGATCGGCAGGGCGATCGAGGCCAAGGGGACGCACTCCTACTTCAGGCAGGGGTAGGCCGCGACGGGTACTGCTCCCGTGGAACGCGGAGTATCAACAGGGAGTATCAATGGGGCGCCGATGATCTGAATGACAGACCTTCGTGCCCGTGCCCGTGCCCGTGCCCGTGCCCGAAGGCTTTGCGGGCACGGGCACGGGCACGGGCACGGGCACGTAAAAGGAGCGCCAGCCCCACAGCCATGCGTGCTTGTCATTGAGCTCAGCTGCACCCGTATCAAATGGGGCGCCGATGACCTGAATCCACGCTCCCAACCGGGCTCGTGGTCGCGCTCGCGCTCGCGCTCGTGGTCGTGGGGGGGGGGGGGCCCCCCCACATCCCCCAGCGCGCACCCC
>JAWLGW010000586.1:0-1204 GCA_041690735.1 Planctomycetota bacterium | reverse complement strand
GCGCTCTTGGTCGTGGTCGTGGTCGACCACGACCAAGAGCGCGAGCGATCAAGCCAGCCGCGGGCCTGCGCGGAGGGCGCGTTCCCTCACCCCTCCCGGCTCCTCCGCAGGTCGTGCCCCAGGCTCAGCAGGATCGGCACCAGGAACAGCGTGAACAGGGTGCTCACGATCAGCCCGCCCACGATCACCGCGCCCAGGCCCTGGTAGAGCTCGGCGCCCGCGCCGCCGCCGATGGCGAGGGGCAGCATGCCGGCGACGGTGGTGATCACGCTCATGAGGATCGGTCGCAGCCGCGACCGAGCCGACTCCGCCAGGGCCAAACGAGGCGCGAGGCCGTCCGCCTCGAAGTTGTTCGCCTGGTGAAGGATCAGGATGGCGTTGTTCACCACCAACCCGGCCAGGATCACGAAACCCAGCATGGCGATCACGTCGAACGCCGCCTGCCCGCCCGAGAGGGCGCTGGCGACCCGGATCCCCACCAGCCCGCCCGAGAGCGCCAGCGGGACGGTCACCAGGATCACGACCGGCTTGACCCAGCTCCGGAACAGCGAGACCAGCAGCAGGTAGACGATCAACACCGAGATCCCAAAGCCGCTGGAGAGGGCGCGCAGGGTGGCGCGCAGCTTGTCGGCCGAGCCGCCCACGCTCAGCCGGTAGCTCGCCCCCAGCTCGGCGGCCATCGGCGTCAGCACCTGCTCCTCCACCTGCTCCACCACTCGCTCCAGCGGGGCCAGGGGGAGGATGTTCACCGTCAGCAGCACGTTTCGCTCGCGCTCGAGGTGACGGATGCTGTCGGGGCCGGTCGTCTGCACGACGTCCGCCACGCTGGCCAGGGCGACCGGGCGCCCGGTCCGGGTGAGGAACTGCAGCGCCCCCAGGTCCTCGGGCGAGCCGATCAGCTCCTGCGGCGCGAGGACGTTGACGTCCACCTCCCGCCCGCCGTCGACCAGCGTCGACAGGCGGCGGCCGGCGATGGCCATCTCGACGGCCTGGCCCACCGCCGTCACGTCCAGGCCCACCTCCTTGGCCCGCGCCTCGTCGAGGGTGACCTGCAGCTCGGGGTTGCCGGTCACCAGGGAGCTGCGGACGAACTGGACCCCCTCCACGCCCATGAGGCGCTGCTGGAGCTGGGCGGCGGCGCTCTCCAGCACGTCGAAGTCCGGCCCCGACAGCTCGACCTCGAACTGCTTGCCGGGGTCCTGGA
>JAWLGW010000585.1:0-5018 GCA_041690735.1 Planctomycetota bacterium | reverse complement strand
CCGCGGGGAGCCCTCACCCGAGCGACAGCCTCCCGCGGCTCCCCCTGTCCCCCTGCGCCTCCCACCCCGGACGACGGTGACACCGCCGACCAGCCCCCTAGAATCGCCCGCGGGCTCGATCCCACGCGCGGGGACCGACCCGAGGGAGCACTTACGCCATGCGCGTTCGATTCACCGGGCTGTTGCCCGTCCTGCTCTTGCCCGCCCTGCTCTCGACGACGGGCTGCGGCATGGAGGCGGTCGACACGCGGGTCCAGGCACGCTCGGAGGTGGGCCTCGACCTGCATCCGCTGAAGGTCGCCGAGCAGCAGTGGGTCTGCCCGAACGTGGTGACCATCACCAACCAGACCTTCGACCCCAAGACGGTCGCGGCGGGCGAGGTCGAGGACCAGTTCGGTCCGTTCGTCCCCTGCGGCACGGTGGTCGCGGCGGGCGAGGGCACCTGCCCCAACTGCAAGAAGGCCTACCGCACCGACGGCCCGGCGCCCGACTACGAGCAGGTCGGCGAGCAGGACCTGCCGAACCTCGCGGTGCCCAAGTTCGAGTGTCCTCACTGCGACGAGCTGGTCGACCCGGTCGCCGTGCTCTCCAAGGGGAGCAAGCAGGCCCGCGCGGGCGACAGCGTGTG
This sequence comes from Planctomycetota bacterium, assembly GCA_041690735.1. Classification (GTDB taxonomy): domain Bacteria; phylum Planctomycetota; class J058; order J058; family J058; genus JAWLGW01. The sequence continues at coordinate 4,390 of JAWLGW010000585.1, read as the reverse complement.
CCCGAGCTGCAACGAGTACTTCACCGTGATCGCCGCCGACGAGCAGCTGGTGGTGGACGTCCACGAGGAGACGTTCTGCCCGGGGTGCAAGCAGCCGGTCGACCCGACCATGAACATGTGCACCAACCGGGCCTGCAAGCTGGGCGGGGTGATCCGCGCGGCCAGCGGATACGTCGGCCCGTGCTGGCGGTGCGGCGGGACCTCGGTGTGCCCCAACTGCTCGGGGACCGGGCAGGGGAGCCAGGGGATCTATGGCTCCACCCCCGCCCAGTGCTGGTACTGCGACGGCCACGACGAGCCGGGGCGGTGCCCCGAGTGCGACGAGCACGGGTTCGTCCGCTACGAGGGCGTGCTGCCCAACGACTACCAGGCCTGGACCAAGGGCACGCCCGACCAGTCCCCGCAGCCCTACGAGCAGAGCCGGCGCAAGTGGCGGTTCGATCGGGCCTCGGCCCCGAGCGAGTAGACCCGCAACAGCCTGAGCCCGAACACCTTGCGGGCGCTCCCCGGCTCCGGGTGAGCGCCCGCCGCACATCCGGTGCACGGATCCGCGCGCGGACTGGCTATCCCCCAGATGGAGCCAACACCGCAGGCAACCTGGTCGCGAACCTGACACGACCGTGACCCAGCAACGCTTGACGTGTTGGGGGCGGCAGCCGTCAGATAGCAACCGTGCCGGCATCCGTGCGGGAGCAGCACCGAGGGGAGCGAGCATGACGAAACTTCGCACCACACTTCGCGCAGGTGGCCTGACGGCCGTCCTGGTGGCGAGCATGGGCCTCGCGGTCGCCGCGCCCCCCGACGCCCGCAGCCTGGGCAACGACCTCAAGAAGGGGGTCGGCGCGCAGGACGCGGAGCAGGTCCAGAAGGCCCTGGAGGGGCTGCTCGCCCTGGGCGGCGAGGACGCCGTCGAGGCGGTGCTCAAGATGGTCGCCGCCACCTCGAAGCGCGGCGGCGAGACCATCTACTGGCAGCTGATCGGCGGCGCGGCGGGGTTCCAGGACCGCCAGGCGCTGGTGACCCTGGGCGAGTTCCTGGCGAAGAAGGGCAAGAAGGCGCCCTTCGGCCGTGACCTGCTGTTCGGCCTCGAGAACAACGTCTCCCCCTACGTGACCGACGCCCTGGCCCCGGTCCTCGAGGGCGGCCCCTACGACATGCAGCTCATGGCCGCGGATCAGCTCGCCATGGTGCGCACCGTCGCCAGCGTCGACCTGCTGATCGGGGCGCTGGAGCGCGAGGGCGACGACGGCGACCCTGAGCTGCGCCGGCGGATCATGGCCTCGCTCAGCACGATCACCAAGCAGGACATGGGGGACGCCCTCAACTGGATCGGCTGGTGGAAGGCGAACCGCGCCCAGGGCGTCCCCGAGCCCGAGGCGACGCCCCGGGGTGGCCAGTTCGCGTCCAGCACCATGAACAAGGACCGCGGAGAGCGGCTGGAGTCGGTGCAGCGGGGCCCCAGCCGGATCGTCGTCCTCAGCTCCAGGCTGCCCGACGACCATCCCAAGGAGCCGGGCCGCGACTACGACCTCGATCACATGGAGCAGGTGCTGACGGGCATGAAGATCCCGCACACCGTGGTGCTCAAGCACGACTTCGAGGAGGACCCGCAGAAGTATCTGGCCGACGCCTGGACGGTGCTCGTCAACTGCAACTACATCCAGACCCAGTGCATCTGTAAGACGTGCCGCAAGATCCTGGCGGAGAAGAAGGCGAAGGGGCAGTCGATCGGCCCCAAGCAGAACCGCCTGTTCGGCTGTCCGCCCGAGTGCAGCACCCACGACCGCGTGACCTACCGCCTGGGCCAGAAGGCGATCGACGCCCTCAAGGCCTGGGTGGAGCAGGGCGGCTACCTGTTCACCGAGGACTGGGGCCTGATCGAGATCACCGAGGTGGCCTGGCCCGACATGGTGACGAGCCAGCAGCTCGCCAAGAAGGGCGGGAACCAGCGCGGGGGAGACATCCAGGCGAACCTGGTGTCGGCCATGACCGTCCCGATCGTGCCCGGGCGCGGCATGACCTCGCAGCCGATCCTGCGGGGGGTGTTCACCCGGCCGCGCCCGCCGGCCCGCGAGCCGGCCGGCGACGACGACGGCGGCAGCCGCGTGCGCGAGGACCCGCCGGTCAACCCGGCCGCCCCGCCCAGCCACCAGTGGATGATCGACGACGAGAGCCCCTCGATCGAGGTCAAGGGGCGCGACGTCCTGGTGCTCATGCGCAGCGAGGAGCTGGGCAAGGCCACCGGCGGCCCCGATGCCGTCGCCGTCACCTTCCGCGCGGGCCGCGGCACGCCTCGCTCGCAGGAGCGCGGCGCCGACCGTCCCACCACCGGCGGGGGCAGCCTGACCGGCAAGTCGCGCGGCAAGGGCGCCTGGAGCGAGGCGCTCCAGGGCGGCCGGGTGCTGCACGTCATGAGCCACTTCGGCAAGCAGCAGGCCAGCCGCGACGACACGTTCGTGCTCCAGAACCTGATCCTCAACTTCATCATGGAGAGCAACGAGCAGCACCAGTAGCCAGAAGTGCGCTCTGCAGGTGTGAGGACTGCCACGCGAGTACATCGGTACGAGCGCACTTCTGGCATCGGGCGGGTCGCACGGTAGGTGTCGCGGGTCGCACGCCAACATCAAATGGGTAGGGCGCCAGCGGTCGTGAACGAACGACCGGTTCGCTTCGCTCGCTCGGTCGCGTGTCGGGGAGTCGCCCGCCGGTCGCGGAGGCGTGAGCTGTTCGCTTCGCAGGTCCGGCCAGGCGTGGCGGGGTGACCAGCGGTCGCGGCGGCGGGGGGGGTTTGCTTCGCAGGTTCGGCCGCGCGATCCGGCCGGTCGCGGCGCGTGAGGGCAGCGGGTCCTGCGGCCGGCGGTCGCTTGCTGATGCCCCTGGGAGCGGATAGCCTCGGCGCCTGTTCCCGGCCGGATTCGACCCCGGGATCTGGAGCCCGATGGACGAGCTCGATTACGAGCTGGATCGCTTTACCCCCGGCGCCGTGGGGCAGGCGCTCAAGCGGATCGCCCGCCAGGGGTCGGGCGCGCTGCTGGTGACCTCGGGGCTGCGCGACATCCGCCTGGTCGTCGAGACCGGGCGGCTGAGCGTCGAGGCCTTCGGCATGGAGCTGGTCGGCGAGGAGGAGGCGGACCTCATCCGCGCCTTCCTGTGCTGCCTGTTCTGGGAGGAGCCGACCTACTTCCTCGACCTGCAGGGGACGCCGATCATGAGCGCCCCGGCGATCCGGGTGGAGACCGACACCCGCACCGCCCTGCAGCAGATCGGCCAGGGCTTCAGCGAGCTGATCGAGCTGCGCGACCGGGTGTCCGGAATGGACGTCATGGTGGTGGTCCGCGGCGAGCCGCCGCCGGCCGAGGTCGACACGCCCAGCGCCAACCTGTTCCGCGTGCTGGAGCGCTCTCCCGGCGGGGCGGTGCTGTTCAGCGCCGCCGAGGAGGCGCACCTCGATCCGATCGACGCCGCCTGGGCCGTGAGCGACCTCGTCGACGCCGGGCAGGCGACGGTCAAGCAGCCGCCGCCCGCCCTGGCGCAGCGCCGCCTCAAGGCGGCCGACGCGCTGGCGCAGGAGGGGCTGATCCCGGCCGTCCGCGCCCGCCACCTCGCCAGCGGCTACCAGCGCGCGGACGCCAAGCGGGCCGCGCACTACCACCAGGAGGCCGGCGACGGGTTCGCGATCGTCGGCAAGCACGAGCTCGCCCTCCAGGAGTACGGGGCCTGCCTGCAGGCGATCCCCGAGCACCCGCTGGCCCTCGAGGGGCGGATCCGCGCCCTCGACGGGCTGGGCCGCAGCCAGGAGGCGGTGCAGCTGCACGAGCAGCTGGCGGGGCTGTACGGCACGTGGGCCATGCCGCGGCGCACCCGCGAGCACCTCGAGGCGCTGCCGCGGCGCACGCCCGAGCAGCAGGAGCAGCTGCTCAACTGCATGCTCCTCGAGAAGGACTTCGCCGCCGCCGAGCAGGCCGCGCGGGGCATGCTCGCCTCCCTCGACGCCGCCGGGCGGCAGGCGCTGGTGAGCCGCTTTGGCGAGTGCGGCGCCCGCGGGTCGGACCTGGAGGCGGTGATCGAGCTGGCGGGCCTGCGCAGCGCGCGGCCGGTCAAGCGGTTCGCCCGGCTGCTCACGGCCGTCGCCCTCCTCATCGCGGCGGCCCTGGGGGGCGAGATCGTGCTCCGGCAGGAGTTCGCCATGGCCGCGCGCGAGACGCGCACCGCCCTCGACACCGGCCGGTTCGGCGAGCTCGCCCGTCCCTGGGAGGGGCTCGCCGCGCGCGCTCAGCAGCTGGGGGCGCTGCCGTTCACCTGCGTCGCGCAGGTGCCGCCGCTCCTCGCGCGCCTGGAGCGGCTCGAGGCGGACGCCGCCCTGCTGCGCGAGCCGGCGGCCCGCGACGCC
>JAWLGW010000584.1:0-5023 GCA_041690735.1 Planctomycetota bacterium | reverse complement strand
TCCTGCAGGAGGAACTCCCGCGAGGCCTCGCCGCGGCTCCACCGGACCGGGACCGGCTGTGGGACCGGCTCTCTTGCCGCGGCGAGGTCGGGCAGCAAGAGCGCCAGCAGCGCCAGCGCGTGAGTCGTGCGACGGGCCACGGAGACGAACCTCCCGCGGCAGTGAAAAGCGAGCGGCGTTCCGCAGAGCGTCGCTGCCATGTAAAGAGATACGCGAGGGCGTAGTTTCAGGCGGCGCGCAAATGAGCCGAAGACGAAAAGAGAGCGGTTCAACTCCCCTTCCGCGTGAGCGGGTAGTAGTAGACCTCCTCCCAGCCGACGCCCTCGGGCGCGTCGGCGGGGGTGCCCGCCTTCCGCAGCAGCACGCCCTGCTCGGAGACATAGCCAGGCAACTCGAGGCGCACCTCGACCCGCTCCTTGGCGGGGAGGAAGAACCGGGCCGGGGTGGTGCCCACGAAGCCACCGTCCACGAACACGGCCGCGCCCTCGGGGTCGCTGTCCAGCAGGCTGTGGCGGGGATCCATCCCGCCGGCGCCGGGACCGGCGCAGCCGGTCGTGAGGGGGAGGAGCAGGAGCGCCCCTGCCAGGGTGCGTCTCAGGGCAGTGGTCAGGGGGCGGAGGAGGTCCGAGCGGGGGCCGCCGCAGCGCGGCGCGAGGGCGAGAACCATCTTTCCTCCAACTCCTGTCGTTGTTAGGGTAGGGCCCGCACCGGGCCAGGACGTCACCCGAACGTCGCCCGATCCTACCCTCCTCGAGGCACGACCGCATGGCCGCACCCACCTCGCAACGTCTGTCCTTCACCCAGCTGGTCCTCGACATGGGGCTCGCGGACAAGCAGGCCCTGCTCAAGGCGAAGAAGCTCATCAAGAAGCGGAAGGCCGAGGGGCAGAAGCTCACCGTCGCCCGCGCCTGCGTCGAGCTCGAGATCCTGTCCGAGAAGCAGGCCAAGCGGGTGCAGCTGGAGCTCAAGCGCCTCAAGGAGGGCCTCGCCTCCAGCCAGGAGCTGGTCCCACCCGAGGAGGACGCGGCGCTGGCAGAGAAGGCGGCGGCGAAGCGCCGCGCTCGGCGCAAGCGGCAGGAGGCCGACGCCAAGGCGAAGGACGGCGACGCGGAGGCCGACGAGGAGGCCGCCGCGGCCGAGGCTGAGGCGAAGGAGGAGGCCGAGGCCGAGGCCGAGCCGAAGGCGAAGACCAAGGCCAAGTCCGACAAGGGCAAGGTCAAGGCGAAGAGCGACAAGGGGAAGGTCGAGAAGTCGAAGAAGAAGGCCGCGGCCGCCGAGGGGGGCGAAGCGAAGGACGCCGCCCCAGCCGAGGACGAGGCAGCCGAGGACGAGGCGGCCGAGGACGAGGCGGCCGAGGACGAGGCGGCCAAGGAGGGCAAGAAGAAGGGCCCGACCGCCAAGAAGGCCCCCGCCAAGAAGGGCAAGCTGGCCGGCAAGGGCAAGGGGGAGAAGGCGAAGCTCGGCAAGGAGATCCCCCTCGAGTCGCAGCGTCAGGAGAAGGTCAAGACCAAGGGGGGCATCAAGCGGCCCGTGGGCGCCCGCAAGGGCGCGGCGGCCCGGCGGCGCTCGGGCGAGGGCGAGGCGCTGGCGGCGCGGAAGCCCAACAACACGCCCTACCTGGTGGGCGGCGGCGCCGCGGCCCTGCTGGTGGTCGTGGCGCTGGTGGTGGCCTTCGCCGGCTCCACCGACCCTGAGCCGCAGAGCGGCCCGCAGGTCGCGCAGGTCGACCCGCCGCAGGGCATGGAGACGCCTGGCTCGGGGTCCGAGGCGGCGGTCGACCCGGCCGAGCCGATCGCGCCCCCCGCGACCGAGAAGCCGAGCGACGACCGGAGCGCCTGGACGCCCGCCCAGCGGCTGCGCGAGGCGGAGCGCCAGATGGACCGCCTGGTGATCAAGGCGGACGACCTGGCCGTCAAGGCGAAGTTCGCCGACGCGATCGCCACCCTCGAAGAATACCCCGAGGACCTGCGCGACCTCGAGCCCTACGACACGGTGAAGCGCGACCTCGAGAAGTACCGCAAGCTGCTGCCCGTGCGAGAGGAGTTCGACGCCGCCGTGGCCAAGGCGAGCGACGACCCCGAGCCGCTCAAGGCTCTGGTGCTGAAGATCATGGGGCCGAAGTACCCCTTCAAGAACGAGCCGTTCGTGGAGATCTTCCGCGACGAGGCTCGCGAGGCGCTGGGGGACGAGGTCTACCGCGAGCTGCAGCGGCAGATCGACGACGCGGCGGCGCAGGCCTCCCTCGACGACTTCGAGTGGGAGGAGGACGGCGAAGACCAGCACGAGCTCATGACCGCCAAGGCGGCCGAGGTGCGCAAGCGCGGCACGCCGGAGCGCCACGAGCGGTTCCTGGCTGCGGTGCCCACGGCGAAGGCCAACCTCGACAAGGCGCGGAAGATCCTGGCCGACCGGGTGGCCGCCGAGCAGAAGCGCCTCGAGGAGCAGGAGAAGGCGGCCCTCAAGGCGGCGCGCAAGGCCAAGCTCATGACCGACGACGGCAAGTCGTGCGAGCTGACCGCCTTCACCGACCACGGCTTCACGGTCAAGGTCGGCGGCGAGGAGGTGACCTACGGGTGGGGCAACTGCCCGCCCAAGCTGGGCCACTCGGTCAAGATGCTGGCGATCGACACCAAGAGCGCCGAGGACGTGTTCCAGCTGGGCGTGTGGGCGCTCACCCGCGCCCAGTTCGACCTGGCCGAGCGCGACTTCAAGCGCGCGGTGGACCTCGACGGGTCGTACAAGGGCCGGATCCCCGACATCGAGCAGCTCAAGCACTTCACCAAGCTGTTCCGGGGCAAGCACAGCCTGGGCTCGCCGGCGCAGGTCAAGTGGGAGTTCAAGGCCGACCGTCCTCAGGAGGTGCGTGACTTCAAGGCCATGCACCAAATGATGCAGGTCGAGCTGGTCGGCGGGCAGCTCAAGATCTCCTCACCCGAGGGCTTCCTGGTCACCGGCGCCGAGGTGCGCGGCGCCTGGGAGCGCGAGGCGAAGCTGACCGTGGTGCCCGCCTCCACCAGCCCCGCCCCGATCGTGGTGGTCAGCTCGGAGGGCGGCGCCTTCCAGGTCCGCCTCGACCAGAAGACGCAGCTGTTCCCCGGCTTCCTGGGCGACGGCGACGCCCTGGCGTCGAGCGACGCCCGGGCCATGCCCGGCACGCAGGTCGAGGTGGGGATCAAGGTCCAGGGCGAGAAGGCGGCCATCACCGTCAAGCTGGACGGGGTGCAGGCCTTCCAGCACGAGGTGCCCTTCCAGGGCGAGATCAAGTGGTCGATCGGCGCCCGCGGCGCCGGTGAGGCCCGGTTCGGCGCGGTGGAGGCCAGCGGCTTCCTGGCCAGCGGGTGGGCCGAGCGGACCCTCGCCAGCGCGCCCAACCTGATCGCCCGCGAGCTGCGCGCCCTGGAGCGCCAGCGCGACGCTCAGGGCGGCGGCATGACCGTGCCGGTCGCCTTCCTGAAGACGAGCGCCGAGGACGAGGTGGGCCTGGAGGGGATCCCGGCGGGCCTGGTCACCATGCTGGCCGAGGGGCGTCAGCTCCTCGAGCAGGGCAACGAGTGGCAGGCTCAGCAGAAGTTCCGGGAGGCGGCCGAGCGGAACATCGAGTTCCACGCGGCCAACTACCTGTACGCCGCCGGGCAAGTCCGCAGCGACCCGCAGGGGGCGCTGATCCGGCTCGAGCGCTGCACCCAGGGCGTGGAGGACTTCTACGAGGCGATGGTCGCCAAGGCCGAGGCCCTGTTCTGGATGGGCCGCTTCGAGCACGCGCGGACCGCCCTGGACGAGGCCATGGCCCTGCGCCCCGACTACGCGCCCGGGCACCTGACCGACGCCCACCTGTCGGTGGCCGAGCTCGACTACGAGACCGCGCTCAAGAAGCTGAAGCTGGCGCAGGTCCTGGCCCCCGGCGACCCGATCATCGAGACCTACTACGGGCAGGTGACGGCGCTGGCCGAGGGCCCCGCCTGGGCCGACCGGGGGCGGTTCGCCAACGAGTACTACCGCCTCGACACCGACATGACCTCGTTCGGGGCCAAGTTCCTGCAGCAGCTGACGCTGATGCGCGACGCGATCAAGGAGAAGTTCCCGATCCTGAGGAACCCCGAGGCGCCCAAGCGCCAGGCGTCGCTGCTGGTGTTCGGGGACGCCGAGGGCTACTACCAGTACTCGGAGCGGACCGGCGTCGGCCGCGCCGAGGACTCCCTGGGCCACTTCAACCTGTGGTCGGGCCAGCTGCTGCTGTTCCTGGAGCGGGAGCCCACCGACTGGAACGCCTTCCACGTGATCTTCCACGAGGGGACGCACCAGTGGTGCTACAGCCAGGGGCTGGCGCTGCCCTACTGGTTCAACGAGGGCATCGCCGAGTACATGGGCGGGACCGAGCTGGCCATGGACGGCAGCCGGATCATTCGCACCGGCGCCACCAGCACCTTCCTCAAGCAGCGCCTGCTGGGCCTGACCTCCAACTGGGATCAGCGCGAGAAGACCTGGTTCGACATCATGACCCAGTCGCCCGAGCAGTTCTATTCGGGCGCGCAGTCGCTGAAGTACGGCCAGTCGTGGACGATCGTCCACTTCATCATGGAGAGCGGCGACGCCAAGCTGAAGGAGACCCTCTTCAAGTACCTGGAGTACTTCGTCGAGGCGGCCAAGGGCGACCCCAGCGACAAGAAGGACACCCGGGCCAGCTCCAAGCTGGAGCACATCTACGTCGACACCTTCCACCAGCTCGACATGAAGTCGATCGAGCGCAAGTGGGAGAAGTGGGTCGAGAAGCTGGCCAACGACGCCGGGATCGAGTGGAAGGTCCCCCAGGAGAACGAGTAGCCAGTGCGGTTCCTGGGGGCTCCGCCCCCAGGCTGTCGCGAAATGCAGCCGCGGCAGCGCGAGGAGATCGAACACGGAGTATCAACAGCAAACAGAGAATGAGAACAGAGAATGAGAACAGGGAATGGCTCTGCTGGAGGCAACGCAGTTAGGTCTCGGAGGACGAGCCGTTCGCTGTTCTCGTTGATGTTCCTTCCCTGTT
>JAWLGW010000583.1:0-5025 GCA_041690735.1 Planctomycetota bacterium | reverse complement strand
TCTCGGCGTCGGTGATGTTCTTGGCGACCGGCCCGGTCAGCTCGCCGTCAGGCTGCACCAGCACGTAGGCCAGCCCCTTGGCGCCGCGCTGCTTGGCCCACTCCTGCCAGGCGTCGAGCTGCTTGCGCGGCTGCGAGGCGCCGCCCGGCATGACGACCGCACCGACGTACTCGGCCTGGAAGACCCGGAAGGGCGTGTCGGTGAAGTAGTCGTTGCGCAGTTCGAACGGTCGCTCCGACTCGGGTTCGAGCATCTCCAGGAACGGGTGGGTCTCATAGATCGCCAATTGCCCGCCCGGCTTCAGCAGGCCGCTCACCGAGGCGAAGAAGCGCGCGATCGACCTCTCGGGATGCTGCTTGGGGTCGAGCAGCCCGTACCACAGGCAGGGTGCGCAGGAGAGGTCGGCCGCGTTGGCCCGCTCGCCCGTGAGGAAGTCCTGGTCGGCGAGGGCGTCCTCGATCCGCTCGGCGTGCTCGGCGAGCAGCGCGTTGGCGCGGGCGAACGCGGCGGGGTCCTTCTGGGGCGAGAAGAACTGCCCGAAGATCACGCCCATGACCGCGGTCAGCTCGGTGCGGTTGAACAGCTCCCAGCGCTCGATCTCCTGGTGCGCCGCCCGGTCGGCGGAGTACAGGCGCGGCTCGTCGGGGTAGTTGGCGTCGAGGTAGCGCAGGATCGCGTACGAGTCGTAGATCACCCGGTCGCCATCGGTGAGCACCGGCGCCAGCGGCTGGCCGGACAGCTCGATCACCGCCGAGCGGTCCATGGGGTCGATCGACTTCAGCTCGCAGTCGATCCCCTTGTAGCCGAGGGCCAGGCGGACCTTCATCGAGTTGGGCGAGGGGCCGAGCTGGTGCAGGGTGAGGGACATGGCGGACCTCCTTGGTCGGGAAGGGGAGGAGGGTAGCGCCGAGCGGAGCCGGGATCCAGAGGTGCAGCGAACGGGCCCGGGCCCGAGCTCACGGGAGCCCCGCGGACCGGCGCAACTCGGCCTCGACGCCACGCCGCCATCGACGCGTGGCCCGGCGCCGCTCCAGCGCCTACTCTGTGGGGCATGGACCTGGCCGGCAAGCGGGTGATCGTGAGCGGCGGCGCGGGCTTCATCGGGTGGGCCCTGGTGAAGCGCCTGCTCGCCCTCGACTGCGACGTCACCGTCGTCTCACGCGACGAGGACAAGCACCGGCGGCTGCGCAGCGCCTACCCGCAGGTCCGCACCCGGGTGTGCGACGTGCGCGACCTCGACCAGCTGGCCCGCCACACCGCCGGGCACGACCTGGGGATCTGGGCCGGCTCGCTCAAGCAGATCGACACCTGCGCGCGCGACTTCGAGGTCGCCAAGCAGGTGATCGTGGACGGGGCGATCAACGCCCGCCGGGTCAGCGAGGAGCACCTGGAGGCGGCGGTGTTCCTGTCGACCGACAAGGCCAAGGCCCCCACGACGCTCTACGGCTACCTCAAGGGGGCCGCCGGAGAGGCGTTCCTCGCCGCCCCGCGCGCCTGCCGCCTCACGACCGCGGTCTACGGCAACGTGTGGAACTCGACCGGCTCCGTCGTCCCCGCGATCTGGGAGGCGATCGCGCGCGGCCGGACGCTGACCCTGTTCTCCCCGCAGATGACTCGGTTCATGCTCGACGCCGAGCGGGCGGTCGAGGTGGTCCTGGCCGCCCTCGCTCACGACGGCTGCTACGTCCTCCCCGAGCTGGAGGCGTTCCGGGTGGGCGACCTGTTCGAGCTGTACGCGGAGCGGTTCGGCCTCGCCTTCGAGGCGGGCGCGCCGCGCCCCTCCGAGAAGATCCACGAGACCATGGCGACCGCCGAGGAGGTGCCCCGCATGCGACGGATCGGCGGAGGCCACTACCTGATCGACCTCGACCGGACCCACGGCGAGGTGGAGTTCCCCAGCGGCAGCTACTGCTCGCGCGACCACGTGGTCGATAAGGCCCGCCTGGAGCGACTGCTGGAGGAGCGCGCCTTCTTCCGGCCCCGCGCGTGAGCGCCCTGGCGCTGCTGAGCGCCGCGGCGGCGCTGGTGACGGCGGGCGCCTGGGCGGCCGCGTTGCTCTACTTCCACCGCGCCGGGCGCAGCTTCCCCGAGCTGCACGCCGGCTCGTATCTCGACGCCGAGGCCGCGGCCGAGCGGATCTCGCTGGTCGTGGCGGCGCACGACGAGCAGGAGACGATCGAGGCCTGCGTCCGCTCGCTGGCGGAGCAGGACTACCCCGACCTGGAGCTGATCGTCGTCGACGACCGCAGCAGCGACGCCACCCCCGAGCTGCTGGCGGGCCTCGCGCGGGAGCTGCCGGGCCGGCTGCGGGTCCTCACGGTCGAGCAGCTGCCGGACGGATGGGGCGGGCAGAGCCACGCGCTCCACCAGGGCGTCGCGGTCAGCAGCGGCGAGTGGCTGTGCTTCACCGACGCCGACTGCCGGTTCGTCTCGCCCCGGGCGCTGACCGTCGCCCGGGAGGAGGCGCGCCGCGCAGGCGCCGAGCTGCTGTCGCTGCTGCCGCGCATGGAGGCCCCCACCCGGTGGGAGAGGGTCACCCTCCCCCTGTGCAGCTTCGTGATCGTGACCCAGCTGGGGATCGCGCGGGTGAACGATCCCCACCACCCAGCCGCCTACGCCAACGGCGCCTTCCTGCTGATCCGCCGCCGCGCCTACCAGGCCCTGGGCGGGCACGCGGCGGTCCGTCACCTGGTCAACGACGACGTGGCGCTGGCCCGGCTGGCGAAGCAGCAGGGGATCCCCCTGCGGGTCGCGGCGAACCTCGACCTGTGCCGGATCCGCATGTACCCCAGCCTGCCGGCGGCCTGGCGCGGCTGGACCCGCAACCTGTACGGGACCCTGCGCTCGCGCGGCCGCCTGCTGCGGGCGCTCCTCCACACCGCCGGGCTGTTCCTGCTCCCCTGGCTGGGCCTGACGGCCTCCGGAGCGGCGCTGCTCGCCTCCGGCGGCGCCCCCGCCTGGGGCCTCGCGGCCGGCGCCTGGGCCCTCCCGGTGGCGCTCAGTCACCTGGGGCTGGCCCGCCTGTTCGCCGCCTGCGGCGTCCGCCCCGGCTGGTCGCTCCTCTACCCCCTCGGCGGCCTGTTCGTGACGGCGGTGCTCACGAACGCCCTCGGTCGGGCCCTACGCCGGGCGGGCACCACCTGGCACGGGTTCCACTACGCGGACCTGACGCAGGCCCCACCCCCGAGCAGCTGAGCTCGGCGGATCCGCTGCCGTACCCGCTCGCGCGCGCGCCTGCTCAGTCGACGTCCAGCGGCTCCACCAGCGGGCGGCTCCGCAACCAGGCCTCGATCGCGTCCACCGTGTGCGGGGCCAGGGGGTCGCCGTCGTGGGCCAGCACCAGCTCGCCGGGGCGGGCGCGCGAGAGGCGACGGAGCAGCTTGGGCGGCGCGGTGCCCAGGTAGTCGCGCAGGTCGAGCGACCACAGCACGGGGGTGAGGCCGCGCGCCCGCAGGACCTGGTAGTAGCGCCAGTCGCGCTGTCCGTAGGGGGGGCGGGCGAGGCGGGGCGAGACGCCGGCGGCGTCCTCGATCGCCGCCTGACAGCGGTCGACCTCGGCCTCGATCCGGCGCCGCGAGCGGAGCACCAGCCAGGGGTGGCTCCAGGAGTGGTTGCCCAGGGCGTGCCCCTCGGCGGCGATCCGCCGCACGAGCCCCGGATGACGGGCCGCCCGCTCGCCGATGAGGAAGAAGGTGGCCGGCGCGCCCGCCGCCGCCAGGGCGTCCAGCAGCCGGGGCGTCTTGTCCGGGTCGGGGCCGTCGTCGAAGGTCAGCACCACGCCTTGGCCCGAGCCCCGGAAGCGCGCCCCCGGCACCAGCCAGTCGTGGAGGCCGCGGACGCCGCCGAACCAGGAGCCGACGTGGAGCCCCGCCAGCGACAGGGCGCTCGCGCCCCCAACCAGCCAGGGGACCCAAACGGGGTCCACGGGGTCAGCTCCCTCGGGGGGAGGCGCCCGGGAGCGGGGCCGGCGCGCGGCGCTCGGGCGCCTCGGCCGGCGCCGCGGCTCCGGCGGCGAGCCGGGCGCGCATCAGCCGCTGGAACTCCCGGTTGCGCGCGACCGCCAGCCACACCATGCCGCCGTAGCCGGCGGGCAGCTGCAGGCTGCCCGGCACGTGCTGCAGCTGCTGGTAGGGGCGGCCCGGGTGGAGGTGGTGGTCGGGGTGGCGGGCGAGGCCGACCATGCTGAACAGGGAGCTGCGGTTGGTGGTCTCCCAGGAGACGGCCGCCTGGGCCGCCACGCGAGCCGCCGGGTCGCGGACGGCGCCCCAGTGCTCGAAGTAGTTGATCACCTGGAAGAGGAGGTTGACGACGACCGCCTGCACGAGCAGCACGGCGACGCCGACCCCGCCGAACCCCCAGGCGAAGCCCGCCACCCAGGCCGCCTCCAGGGCGAAGCCCTGCACGACGCGGTCGGCCACCAGCCGCCCGAGCGCCCCGCGCCCGCGCAGGCGCTGCCGCTCCAGCCGCCAGGCGCTGGCGTACTGGCCGGGGATGGCCCGCAGCAGGTAGCGGCCCAGCGACTCGCCCAGCCGCGCCGTGGTGGGGTCCGCGGCGGTGCCGGCGCGGGCGTGGTGCCCGCGCAGGTGCTCGGTGTACAGGTGCTCGTACAGGAAGCTGGCCAGGAGCAGCCGCCCCAGGGTCGGGCGCAGCCAGCCGCGCCGGTGGATCAGCTCGTGGCCCCCCGCGCCGGCGCACAGGCACGACGCGATCGCCAGCAGCATCATGCCCACCGCCGCCTGGGGCGTGGCCCAGCCGACGGCGCTCACGTAGCGGGCCGCCAGCAGCAGGTTCGCCACCTGCAGGGCCGCCAGCGCGTAGAGCAGCAGGTCGAAGGGCCACCGAGGGTCGTCCCGCGGAGGGTCCCGCACCTCGGGACCCGCCCCGCGGGCCAGCAGGTCGAGCAGGAAGGGGACCGCCCCCCAGGCCCGCGCGAGCCACACCTGCCGGGGCGCCACCACGAAGAACCCGCAGGCGAGCAGCGGCGAGACCAGGGCACGCAGGTGACCCAGGCGGGGCAGGGGCCCC
>JAWLGW010000582.1:0-5028 GCA_041690735.1 Planctomycetota bacterium | reverse complement strand
AGCCGCTGCCCGGCCAGGTGGTGCCACAGGCGCGCCCGATCGAGGGTGACGTACGGCCGCGCGCGCTCCGAGGGCGGCACCACGTCCAGGACCTCCGCGGGCGCCCCCTCGAACGCGTCCTGGGGGAGGGGGATCTCGTCGCCCCGCTCGATCGCGTCCAGCACCTTGCCGAGCTCGCCCACCGCGGCCTTGAAGTCGCTGAGGGCGTAGTCCCGCAGGCCATCCAGGGTCGCGGTGTGGATCGTCCCGCGGCGCCGCCGCTCGGTCTCGGTGACGAGGAACGCCCCGGTCGAGGCTACCGTCAGGAGGACCGTGGTCACGCCGGCGACCGCCCATCGGTTGCGGACCAGCCACTTGCGCGCCCGGTACGACCAGCTGGCCTGCCGGGCGGCGATCGGCAGCCCGTCGAGGTAGCGCTCGACGTCCCGCCGCAGCTCCAGCACCGACTGGTAGCGGTCGTCGCGGCTCTTCTCGAGGGCCTTGAGGCAGATCGCGTCCAGCTCCCAGGGCAGCGGGAAGGTCCGCTGCGCCAGGCCGGGGGGCCGGGGGTCGACCATCAGGATCTGGTGCAGCTGCTCGCGGACCGAGCCGCCGAAGGGGGTGTGGCCGCACGCCAGCTCGTACAGGATCGACCCCAGGGCGTACACGTCGCTGCGGACGTCGACCTTGCTCACCTCGCCCGCCGCCTGCTCGGGCGGCATGTAGCGCAAGGTGCCCAGCACGTCCCCCTCGGTGGTGAGGGTCCCCTCGGCGTCGTCCTCGAGGTCGAGCTTCTTGGCGATGCCGAAGTCGAGCACCGCGGGCTCGCCGTCGTCGGTGACCAGGATGTTGTCGGGCTTGAGGTCGCGGTGGACGATCCCGCGGGCGTGGGCGTGCTGCACGCCGTCGCAGATGCGCACGAACAGCCGCAGCAGCTCGAGCAGGTCGGGCAGGTCGCGGGGGCGCCCCCTGCGGTGGTCGCTGAGGCGGCGACCCCGCACGTGGTCCATGCAGATGAAGTAGACGCCCCGGTGCTCGCCGGCGTCGAGCACGCGCACGAGGTTGGGGTGGGTCAGGGCCCCCGCGGCCTCCGCCTCACGCAGGAAGCGGCGCCGGTCCTCGTCGCTGGCGAGGGCGCCCGCCAGCAGGACCTTGAGCGCCACGTTCCGGCGCAGCCCCTTGTGGAAGGCGCGGTACACCACGCCCATGCCGCCGCGCCCCAGCTCCTCGTCGAGCCGGAAGTGGTGGAAGCTCTGGCCGGGGCGGAAGGCCCCCCGCAGGAGCGCGTCGGGCGGCGTCTCCTCCTCGTCGTCCGCCTGGGCCCGCAGCCCGAGGAGCGCCTCGTTCGAGGGGAGCAGCGGCTGGAGAGCGCTGGCCAGCTCGGCCGCGGTGGGGCGCTCCTCGGGCCGCTTGGAGAGGAGGCGGTCGACCAGCGCGCCCACCTCGGGAGGGACGCCGGGCAGCACGTCGGCCAGCCGCGGCGGCACCTCGTGCACGTGGGCGTAGATGACGTCGACCGGCTTCTCGTGCTCGAACAGCGGCCGCCCCGCCAGCACCCGGAAGGCGAACGAACCCAGGGCGTACATGTCGGCGGCGGGGCTCCAGTCGGCGCCCTCCACCACCTCGGGGGGAATGTACTGCGGCGTCCCCACGATCTCGTCGGCCGCGGTCAGGCGGACCGAGACGTCGGCCGCCAGGGCGATGCCGAAGTCGGTGAGCTTCACGTCGCCCTCGCTGGTGGCGAGGACGTTGCTCGGCTTGACGTCGCGGTGGATCACGCCGGCCGCGTGGGCGGCGGCGAGGCCGAGGGCGCAGCCGTGCAGGACCCAGGTCCCCTCGTCGATCGTCAGGCGCGGGTCGCGCCGCTCGTTGAGGATCGAGCGCAGGTCGCGCCCGCGGATCAGCTCCAGCGCGATGTAGGGCGTGCGGGTGTCGGGGTCGACCCCGTGGGCGATCGGCGTGACCAGGTTGGCGTGGCGCAGGCCCTCGAGCACCGCGCCCTCGCGCTCGAACCGCTTGAGGTCGACCTCCTCCGCCTGGGCGATCGCGAGCAGCTTGACCGCCACCTGCTCGCCCTGGGGACCCACCGCCGCGTACACGTCGCCCATGCCGCCGCGGCCGAGCAGGTGGAGCAGCTGGTAGGGGCCCACCTGCCGGCCGGCGCGGTCCTGGCGAGCGACCGCCGGGGCGGGCTCGCTGCTGGCCGCCGCCGCCGATGGCGAGGTGGCGTCGCCGCCGCCGAAGAGCCCGCCGCAGGTGGGGCAGCGCACCATGAGGGCGACCGCCTGCAGGCCGCGCGGGAGCAGGTAGCCCGCCCCGCAGCAGTCGCAGGCCAGCTCGGTCTCCTCCGCCACCGCCAGCTGCTCGGCGGCTCGCCAGTCGAGGCTGCCGCGCCCCACCAGGACCTGGTGCAGCGGCTCGCCGTCGGCCTCCTCCCGCGCCGCCTCCACCTCCTCGGGGGCGAGGCCGGCGTCCCGCAGCGCCCACAGGGCGACCGCCTCGTCCACCAGGTCGCGGTTGGCCTGCGAGCGCGCCGGCGGATGGACGCGGGAGGCGGCGACGTTGACGACCGTGTCCCACCCCTCCTGGGCGTCCCGCTCGATCGCCAGGCCGCAGGCGACGCAGGCGGTGACGTGGGGGATCAGGATCGGCGGCAGGTCGAGGGCCAGCCCGCAGGCGGGGCAGGCGTATCGGCCCCGCGCCAGCGCCTGCCCTTCGTCGAGCTCCAGGGCGGGCTCGCGCAGCAGCGCCTGCCACAGGGCAGTGCCAGGGTCGCGGACGTCCGCCGGCAGGCCCGCGCGGGCCCGCGCCAGCGCCTCGGCTCGGGTGGGGGTCTGTCGGGCCCAGCCCCGCAGCGCGGCCTCGCCGGCTTCGTGGGCCAGGTCGGGCAGCTTGGCCCGCAGCCGGCGGAGGAGCTCCTGACGCTCCTCGGGCTCCACCTCGAGCAGGTCGAGCAGCGAGCGATGGGGATGCTCCGCCTGGGACGCCGCCAGGGCTCGCGCCGCGCGGGCGTCGAGCAGCCCCAGCTCGACCGCGGCGCGCGCCACCCACGGCAGCGAGCCGCCGCGAAGCGGCGTAGACGGAGTGATCGCCGTCACGGACTCCCGACCTCGACCGCCTCGCCGGCGTTCGCCCCCCGCGCTCCCACCCTCCTTAACTACCGCTTTGGCTGCCGCCAGTCGAGCGTCGTCGGGCCGTTGCGCGGCGCGTGAGCAACTGGCAGTCGCTCAGGGGGGTCGCGGCAGGAAAACGGCTCGGGAGGCGTCTGCGCCCCTGTCTCCCGCGCTCCTGGGGTGCCGGGAGAGGCGGTCGGGAGCGGGAACGTCCCTCGAATGTGTCGCAAGAATGGACAGATTCGGTGGCGACGTTCCCGCGCTCGCGGAGGCGCGGGCTGTCGCTAGCCGAGCTCCCGCTCCAGGTCCTCCTTGCTCATCTTGCTGCGGCCGGGGACGTCCCTGCGCTTGGCCTCCTCGTACAGCTCCTGCTTGGTCGGCTCACGCGAGGAGCGGCGGCGCCCGCGGCTGCTGACCGCCCGCTCGGCCTCCTCCTCCTCCTCCTTGGCCTGCTCGAGCTCCTCGGCCAGGTTCTCGAGGTCCTCGTCCTCGAGGGCGTCCTCGAGCAGCGGGAACAGCCGCCCCTCCTCCTCCTCGACGTGGGCCTCGATCAGCTCGCGCACCTCCACGACCTGCTCCATGAACGCGTCGTCGTCGGGGTCCATGTCGAGCAGGGCCACGAGCCGCTGCTCCACCTCCTCGTGCTCCTCGAGGCTGGTGTTCACCAGGTCCTCGACCTCCTCGAGGCGCTCCCGCGCCAGCGGATACAGCGACTGCTCCTCGGCGTGGGCGTGGGTGAGCACCTCCTCCACCAGCTCGTCGAGGACCTCCGCCCGCTTGCGGGCCGACGAGCTCCCCTCCAGCTGCGCGAACAGCTGCTCCACCTTGCGGTGGTCCTCACTCAGAAGCTTGATCGCGTTCATGGGTCCCTCCTGTCCGGGTCTGGCTCGCCGGACCTGCTGCTCGTTGTTCCTGGATCGGCTCCGCCGACGCGAGCGTTCCTGATCAACTGCCGTGCCGCCGCCAACCGGGACGTGGCCGGGCGCGCAGGCGGAGAGGGGGCGGAGGCGCCCTCGCCCCCTCACGTCACCGACGACCCTGCGACCTCTCCTCGGCCGTCTCGCGGCGGACGAGCTCGTTGAAGTTGCTCTCCTCGCCCTCCGACGTCTCCTCCCTCACGCCGACAGGCCCCTCGACCCGGCCGGGGTCGGGGCCGTCTCTGCGCACACGCCGGTGCGTCGCTCGAACACCTCGCGAGGAGCGTGCCGGCCGGAGGGTGCTTCGCGGTCCGCGCGTCGACAGGGTCCAACCGCCCGCGGCGAGGCCAGCGTGGGTCAGGGGCGGGCCGCCCTCGACCACCGGGCCGGCTCGGACCGGACCCGGGGCTACATCGCGTCCAGGATGCGCCGCTTGACCTGCTCGAACTCGGCGGGCTCGATCAGGCCCTTGTCGAGGAGCGCCTTGAGGCGCTCCAGGCGAGCGACCGGATCGACCTCCTCGGTGCGCGCCGCGGCGGCCTCCGGGGCGTCCTTCGCCTCGGCGGCGGCGGCCTCGGCCATCTCGCGCGCCGAGGCGTCGCGGGCGCGGCGGGGGTCGAACCGCTGCTTGGCCTGCTTGAGGCTGTCCTTGTACAGGGCCTTGATCTCGTCGTCCGAGAGCTCGCCCTGGTTGGCGAAGTACACCCGCGCGATCGTCCCGATCGCGATGGTCGAGGCGTACATGAAGGAGGCGCCCAGCACGCCGCCGAGCACCCCGGCGATCGGGATCGCCTTGGCCGCGGTGATCGCCAGGCGGCTGCCGATCAGCGACAAGCCCACCGTGGTCCCGATCCTCAGGATCAGCTTCTGCGCCGAGTCGCGGGTGATGTCGACGCCGTAGATGTTCGCGATCCCCACCACCATGCCCACGTGGAGCGGCATGACGGCGACCACGTCGCTGAAGGGGATCGGGACGATCGTCAGGGCCGCGGCGGCGTAGCCGCAGTTCTCGGTCAGGT
>JAWLGW010000581.1:0-5033 GCA_041690735.1 Planctomycetota bacterium | reverse complement strand
GGACGTGGGAGCGCTCTCGGTCGCGCTGCGCGCCCTCCTGGAGGACCCCGCCCGACGCGAGGCGCTGGCCGCAGAGGCGCCGCGGCGGGCGGCGCGGTTCGACGTGCGGCGCATGATCGCCTCCTACGAGGCGCTGTATCGCGAGGTCCTCGGCCGCTAGCGGGCCGGCTCGGCCTCGATCACCCGCTCGGTGGCCTCGATCATGGAGTCGCTGCGCAGGCCGGCGGCGCGGCCGCGCTCCAGGGCCTCCTCGGGCGGGACGCCCCGGTGGCGGGCCAGATAGGCAGCCCACAGGCCGCCCACCCGGTTGGAGGTGCCGCAGTGGAGCAGGACCGGCTGCTCCCCCGCCTCGCGCACGACCTCGGCGAAGCGGTCCACCTCCTCGGGGCCGAAGGCGTCGGGGCGGATGGGGATCGACTCGTAGCGCATGCCCAGGGCCTCGACCCTGGCCTCCTCGTCGTAGGGGAGCGCCTCGACCTCGGGGGCGGTGCGGAGGTTGACGACCACCCCCACGCCTTCGCGCGCCGCGCGCTCGAGCGCCTGAGGATCGGGCTGCCCGCCGAAGACCACCCGCTCCTCGCGGCTGGCGTGGCTCATGCCCTCCCACTCGACCGGCTCCGCCTTCGGTGACGTCGTCCGCGCCTGTCCGGCCTGCTCCGGGTCCTGCGTCTGGGCTTGCTCCAGGTCCTCCTCCTGGCCGGCGGGATGCCGCTCGGTGGGGCCGCCGCCGCAGGCGGCGAGCGTGGCGGAGAGGGACAGCAGGGCGACGGCGGGGGCGGCGCGCATGAGGAGACCTCCTGGGAGCGGGAGATGGTGTCTCATCCCTGCGAGGTGGGCCAGCGTCAGCTCGACGCGGCGAAGAACGCCCGCACCTCGTCGGCGCGCGCGCGCACGTCGGCCCGCCCCAGCGCCACCAGGCGCTCGGCGTAATCGCGGTCGAACAGCAGGTACGAGGCCCAGTCGGCGTCCGCGCCCGGCTCGTCCGCCTCGGCCCCGCCCAGCAGGAGCCGGTCCACCAGGCGCAGCTTCCCCTCGCTCCGCAGGCGGCGCAGCGCCTCGGCGGCGACCTCGCCCAGGTCGCGCGAAGGCGAGAGGACCAGCGCGTCGAGCTGCTGGTAGGGCAGCCCGCGGGTGGAGCGGAGCACCTCGTGCACGTCCTCCCGCGAGCGGCCCGACAGCGACTCCTCGAGCACCTCCAGGAGCTGGTTGGTGCGCTCGAGCACGTGGAGGTCGTAGAACACCGGGTCGAGGAACAGGGCGTTGAGCAGCTTGCCGCCCAGGAAGAAGGGGCTGGGGTAGCGCTCGCTGCCGCGCTCGTCGAGGGGGCCGGCGCAGGCCCCTTCGCCCCGGTGACCGAGGGCGATCACCACCAGGCGGCGGGCCCCGGCGCGGATCGGCGGCGCCAGAGGGGTGTTGAACCGCAGGCCGCCGTCGCAGTAGTAGCCGCTCCCCACCCGCCGGGCCGGAAACACGAAGGGGATGGCCGCCGAGGCGAGCACGTGCTCGGCGCCGATCCGCTCGGCGCGGGCTCGGCGCCGCGGGTCGCGGCTGGCGCGGAAGCTCACCCCGGGGGCGAGGTGCGTGAAGATCGTGGTGCAGCCGCTGCCGACGTGGAGGGCCGCCACCATGAGGCCGAGCACCCGACCGGCCTGGACGTGGGCGTCGAGGCGGTCCCAGGCGATCGCGTTGCTCACCAGGCGCTCGAGGGGGCGCGGGTCGAGGACCGAGCGCCCCAGCCGCGGCGGGGGGCCGGCGTCCGCGCCTCGCCACAGGCCCACGGCCCGCGCTGCGAGGCCCTGCCAGCCGAGCAGGCCGCTGAGCAGCACGCGCAGGTGGTCGTCGAGGGACAGGGTCCGCCACACGTCGACCAAGCGCGCCACTCCCAGGTCGCCGCGGTCGGCGTGGGCGGCCAGGAAGGCCGCGTTGATCGCGCCCACCGAGGTGCCCGAGAACATGCGGAAGGGGGGCGGATCGGCGGGGGCCCGCCCCAGCACCTCCACGATCCCCTGCACCGCGCCCACCGCGTAGGCGCCGCGGGCGCCGCCCCCCGACAGGACCAGGGCGACCGACTCGGGTGAGGTCTCTGCCATGGAGGCTCCTGTCCGCAGCCTGCCTCGACCTCGCGGGGTGGGCAACCCATGCCTGCAGGCGCGCCCTCCTCCTCGCGACGAGGTGAGGCCAAGCAGGGCGGCGCGAGCGCGGCGATCGTGGCCGCCGCCTGCCTCCGTCACGGCCTCCCCAGGCGTCGTCTGCTGGCCATCGTCACCTCGGCCAGCAGCGCCACGACCCGGGTCGGCGACCCGCAGTACATGCTGGGGGCGCCGCTGCTGGCGGCGCCCCTGCGTCAGGGGATCGTGACGGCGGCGCTGGCCAGCTGCTCGGGGCGCCGGTCGGCTGCCGCGTAGTAGCGGCGGAACGCCTCCACCCCTGGAGTGGAGTACGTCAGCAGCTCGGCCGCGAAGCGGGCGCCCAGGGACTGGAACAGCACCGTCGCCTCGACCCGGTAGGGGCCCTCGGCGGCGGGCGCCGTGAGGGCGAAGTGAACCGTGTCGGCCCCGCCCACGAAGTCGGCGTCGCCGGCCAGGCCCTGCGGCGCCGTTCGGCCGCCGCCGGGTGGGACGCGCTCCAGCCCCGCGGGAGGAGGCGGTCGTCCTTGAGGTAACCCTCGCCGCGCAGGAGCAGGTAGGTCGGCTGGCCCGCCTCGTCGTGCATGACCGACTCCCACACCTGCACCTCGTCCTCCGCCGCGATCCGCTGGCGGTGCGGGTAGGTGGGGCCGCCCGCCTGCTCCGCCGGGAGCGGCGCGCCGGTCCGGTCCACCAGGCGGCCCGCGCCGTCGTGCTCGCCCGAGACGAACACCAGCCGGCCCGCGCCGCCCCACACCCGCAGCCGCAGCCAGGCCCGGCGGGTGGGGTGCCCCGTGGGCAGCTTGTGCCCGGCGAGGTTGCGCACCGTGACCGGCACCTCGAGCGCGTCACCCGCTCGCGAGCCGGCGCCCACCTCGACCTGCGCGGTCCGGCTCGACAGCTGCTCGCGCGCGAGGTCGATCACCTGGTCGAAGGCGGCGTCGGACGCCTGCGGCTGCGAAGGCCGCAATGACGGCGTCGCTCAGAACGGCCGGAGCACCGCCAGCAGGACCACCGCGGCGGCGAGCGCGGCGCCCCCGGCCAGCGACCAGCGCCAGGTGGCGGGCGAGCGGCGCTGGCCCTGCTCGAGCCGGCGGCGCGAGGCCGCCAGGAAGCCGTGCAGCCCCGACAGCGCCAGGACCAGGGTCAGCTTGGCGTGCATCCAGCCGCTGCCGCGCAGGACGCCCGGGTTCGCGATCAGCAGCAGGATCCCGATCAGCCACACCGCCACCATGGCGGGCGTCACCAGGCGACCCAGCAGGCGTCGCTCCAGGCCGACCAGCGGCTGCGCGGCGGCGTCGCCCTCCGGGAGCGCCGAGTGCGCCGCGTACAGGAGGGGGACCGTCACCATGCCGCCCACCCAGGCGATCACCGCCAGCAGGTGCAGGGCCTTGAGCAGGGGATACCAGCTGGCCAACAGCTCGCCCATGGGGGCTCCTCTCGGGCGCCGCGCGGCGCGGCCCACCAGTCCCACCTGCGAGCGCGGTCCCGTCAAGAGGGAGCGTCTCGTCGCGGGCGTGGGTGGGCAAGAGTTGCCCGTCTCGCCTCGCCCCTCGGTTCAGGCGGGACGCGCGCCGCGCGGCAACTCGCGCTGCTCCCTGCGGCGGCCCTCGGCGAGCTGGTTGCTCCGTCGCTCGTCCCACCAGGAGGGACGACGTGAGCGAGATCGGACCGTGCATCATGTGCCTGTTGCTGATCGGCGGGATCGCCAAGGCGGAGCGCCACGCCCGCGAGGAGGGCGCCAACGCCAAGTGCTACCGCTCAGCGGGGCTGCTGCTGCTGGGGGTGGTGCTCCTGATCGCCCTCGGGATCGCCATGCCGTTCGTGATCGAGGCCGACTCGGCTGGCGCCGTGCTGGCCTGGCAGGCGAGCCGCGGCGCGGCCTTCCTGAGCCTGGCGGCGGCGGCGCTGCTCGGACCCTGGGGCCTCGTCGAGACCTTCGTCCGCCCCGAGCGCGGGACGCGGGGGCGCGCGGCGGCGGCGCTGGCCTTGCTGCCGGTGGCGGCGGCCGCGGCGCTGGGCGCCGCGTAGCAGCGGTCAGTCCTGGGCGCGGGCTCGCAGCGTCTCGAGGAGCGCGCTCCAGCGCGGGTCAGCCTGGAGCGGCTGCAGCTCGGGCAGCGTCACCAGCAGCCAGGGGGTCAGCTGCGGCGACAAGGTGTAGCGCCGCGCCGATCCCTCCAGCAGCTCGAAGGCGCGCTGCCGCTCACCGCGGGCGGCCGCCAGCCGCGCCGCCAGGACGAGGGCCTCGCTGCGCGGGAGCTGCTCCCAGCGGTCGCCTCGCGAGGGCTCGCCGACCGTCAGCGCCTCCTCGAGGAGGGCCGCCGCGGGGACGAGGAGCTCCGCCTCGAGCAGGAGGCGGACCACCTCGACCCGGTCGCGGACGCCGTCGAGCGTTCGGGGCGGGTCGCGCTCGGCGCGATACCCCTGCCACGGCCCGGCGGTGTCGCTGCCGATCAACTGCGCGGCCCGCCGATACAGCGCGGCGCGGGTCGACTCCCGCTCCTCGGCGGCGTCGAGGGCGGCCCAGGCGTCGTGCAGGCCGCCCCGCCGCAGGTGGACCGCCGCCAGCAGCAGCAGCGGCTCGTCCGCGGTCGGCCGCAGGACGTCCGCCTCACGCCGCAAGAAGGCGGCGGCGTCGGTCAGGGCCTGCGCGCCCGCCGGCTGGGCGGGGCTCCGCGCCAGCAGGAAGGCCAGGTGGAAGTCGCGGCTCTCCCGGTCGTAGGGGTTGCGCTCCGCCGCCTCGCGGTACGCCGCGGCGGCCGCCTCGCCCTGCGCCAGGCTGTGGAGGTAGGTGTTGGCGCGGTAGTAGTGGAACTGGTGGAACCACGGCACCAGGCGCGCCGTCTGGAGGTTGAGCTCCAGCACCTCGGGCAGGCGCCGCGCCATGTACAGCTCGCGCCCCTGCCG
>JAWLGW010000580.1:0-5043 GCA_041690735.1 Planctomycetota bacterium | reverse complement strand
GAGGCGGCAGCCGCCGCGGCGGGGGCAGCAGCGCGGCCGCCGCGGGGATCAGGGTGAGCGAGGTCAGGTAGGCGGCGATTACCCCGGCGCCGGTCACCAGGCCCATGTCGGCGAGCATGGGGATCCCGGTGGCGGGCAGCACGAAGAAGCCGGCGGAGGTGGTGATCGACGTCAGCAGGCAGGCGTGGGCCGTGACCGCCACCGCCCGCTCGAGCGCCTCGCGCTGCGCGTGCCCCGCCGCCAGCTCTTCGCCGTAGCGGGTCAGCAGGTGGATCGCGTCGGAGATCCCGACGATCAGGACCAGCACGGGCACGGCAGAGGTGAGCAGGTTGACCGCGCAGCCCGATGCGCTCAGGAACACGGCGGTGAAGTACAGCGCCAGGCCGACGGCGCCCAGCGGCAGCAGCACGCCGCTGGCGCTGCGGAAGGTGATCAGCAGCGCCAGCGCCAGCACGACCCCGGCCGCGGCCACGAACAGCCGGCCGTCGGCGCGCAGGAACTCCCGGTAGGCGTGCTGCGTGGGCGGGCCGCCGGTCACGTGGAAGGTGAGCGCGGGCTCTCGGAACGGCGCCAGCGCCCGCTCGACGTGCCCCACGATCGCCGCCTGGTGCGCCCCGCCGTAGCGTTCGCCGTGGACCCGCACCGCGAAGGCGAGGGTCCGGCCGTCGCGCGCCACGACCCGGTCGGCGTACAGGGGCTCGCTGCGGAGGAACGCCTCCAGCCGGGTCCGCGCTCCGGCGTCGAGCGAGTCCAGCCGCTCCTCGGTGAGGATCGGCCCCACGTACACCTCGTCGCCCTGATCCTGGATCAGCCGCGCGGTGGCGGGCCCGGCCACCTCGTCGACCAGGTCCGAGGCCGCCAGCGCGCGCGAGATGGCGTGAGCGAGGCGCAGCCCCTCGGCGGTGAACCACCCGTCCCGGACCGCGAACACGAACACCGTGTTGTCGTCGCGCCCGAACTGCGCGCTCAGCTCCTGATAGCGCGCGAACAGCGGGTCGTCGTGGGCGACGAACTGCTCGACCCCCAGCTCGACCCGAACCCCGCGCCAGGCGACCACGAGGGCGCCCAGCGCAACGGCGAGCGCGAGCAGCCCCAGCGTCGAACGCGGCCGCCGGGTCGGAAAGCGCAGCAGGGAGAGGAGGGGGTCGACCACGGAGAGGAGGATAGCGGGTGGAGGGGCGGGCGGCTGTGGGCGATCGACCACGGAAGATCACCAGGGAACGGAGAATGAGAGCGGGGAGTGGCTCCGCTGGAGGAGGGCGCGTCTTGGAACGCTTCCAGAGACGTCTCCAGCGCTCTCGTCGCCGCGTCTGCGTCCCCTTCTCGCTCGCCACCTGCCCCGGCGTCCGGGTACAACCCCTCCCATGATCGCCACGATCTTCGGCGGGATCGGCCTGTTCCTGCTCGGCATGGTGCTGCTCACCGACGGGCTCAAGGCGCTGGCCGGCGACTCGCTGCGGGGGTTCCTGGCCCGGTTCACCGGCGGGCGCTTCTCGGCCGTGGGGGCGGGGGCGGCGGTGACGGCGCTGGTGCAGTCGTCGAGCGCCACCACCCTGGCGACGATCGGCTTCGTGAGCGCCGGGCTGCTCTCGTTTCAGCAGGCGATGGGGGTGGTGATCGGAGCCAACCTCGGGACCACCAGCACCGGCTGGCTGGTGTCGCTGCTGGGGATCAAGCTCAGCGTGGGCAAGCTGGCTCTGCCGCTGGTGGGGGTGGGGGCGTTCCTCAAGCTGCTGTCGCGGGAGCGCCTGTCCGACCTGGGACTGGCCCTGTCGGGGTTCGGCCTGATCTTCGTCGGGATCGAGGTGCTGCAGGGGGGCATGGAGAGCCTGAGCGCCCACCTGCGGCCGGAGGACTTCCCCGCGCCCGGGGTGCTGGGGCGCCTGCTGCTGGTGGGGGTCGGCGCGCTCATGACGGTGGTCATGCAGTCGTCGAGCGCCGCGGTCGCCACCACGCTCACGGCGCTGCACGCGGGCTCCCTCGGGGTGGAGCAGGCGGCAGCGCTGGTGATCGGGCAGAACGTCGGCACCACCATCACCGCGGCCCTCGGCGCGATCGGCGCCTCGGCCGCGGCCAAGCGCACCGCCCTGGGCCACGTGCTGTTCAACCTGGTCACCGCCGCGGCGGCCTTCGCCGTGCTGCCGGTGGGGGTGCCCGCGCTGGAGCGCCTCTTCGCCTGGGCTGGGATCACCTCGTCCGCGCTGCTGCTGGCCGCCTTCCACACGGGCTTCAACCTGCTCGGGGCGGCCCTGTTCCTGCCCTTCCTCGAGCCCTTCAGCCGCGCCGTGGCGCGGCTGGTCTCCGAGCGGGGACCGCAGCTCACGCGCCACCTCGCGCCCGTGAGCCTGCTGGGGCCCATGGCGCTGGACGTCGCCAGCCTCACCCTGCGGGAGGTGCTGCAGGAGGCCGCCGAGGCGCTGCAAGAGCTGCTCGCCCCGGGCGCGTCGCGGCAGCACGCCCTGGCCCGCCTGGAGCCGGTCGATCAGGCGCTGCTCGCGACCCGCGCCTTCCTGGGTGAGCTCGAGTCCCCGCCCGACGGCGGCGCCGATCGTCACCAGCGCCACCTCGCGCTGCTGCACGTGCTCGACCACCTGGAGCGGCTGAGCGAGGCCTGCCGCGAGCGCACGCCCTACCCCCGGGTCCGCGACGAGCCGGACGTCGCGGGGGTGACCGGACACCTGCGCCGGGTGTTGGTGTCCCTGACCGCCTCCTTGAGCACCAAGCGAGCCATCGAGCCTGCGACGCTCCAGGCCTCGTCGGTGGCGCTGGCGGAGGCCCGCCGCGCGGGCCGGCCGCGGCTGCTCGAGGCGGCCGCCCGGGGCGCGCTCTCGCCCCACCGGGGCGCGCAGATCCTCGAGGCCGTGCGGTGGGTGGATCGGCTCGCGTTCCACGCCTGGCGCGCCGGGCATCACCTCCACCGCGCGGATCCTGCCTCCTTGAGCAGCGTCTCCCGGAGAGGCCGGGAGGACCCTGCGCCGCCCGTTGCCCCCGCGGAGGCCGAGCTCGACGACTGACTGAATCGGGCGCAGCAGGCGTCACCGAGGTTCGAGCCGCGACCGAGGGTCGCCCTCAGGCGTGGAGCGTGCCGCGAGCCGACGCCTGCAGCAGAGGTCGGGTATCGTCGACGGTTCATGGCAAGCGATCGGCGAACCATGCCTCCCGAGGGCGGAACGACTGACGGGCACCCGGACCCGGCGGACTCTCCGAGCTCTGGGGAGTGGCTGGAGTTCCTGCTGGAGGCCAGCGAGCGCCTGAGCGCGTCCCTCGACCTGCGTCAGACGTTGGAGACGATCGCGGGCCTCGTCACCCGCTCGCTCGCCGACGGGTGCGCGATCGACCTGGTGCCCGAGTCGGGGGAGGACCTGGAGCGGGTGGCGGTGCGCCACCGCGACCCAGCGCAGGAGGACCGGGTGAGGGAGCTCGCGCGCCGCTTCCCCCGCGACCGGGACGCGCCTCACGGACCCGAGGCGGTCCTGCGCAGCGGGACGCCTCGGCTGTTCAGCGAGATCCCGGGCGGGTTGCTGGAGGAGGCGGCCCGCAGCCCCGAGCACCTGCAGGCGCTGCGTGAGCTGCGGCTGGAGTCGGCCATGCTCCTGCCGCTCGTGGCGCACGGGCGGCGAATGGGGGTGCTGACCCTCATCACCGACCGCCCGGGCGCGCGCTATCGGGACGAGGACCTGCGCCTGGGCAGCGACCTGGCGCGGCGGTGCGCCCTGGCCCTCGCCAACGCCCGCCTGTACCGCGAGGCGCAGGAGGCGGCGAGCAAGGAGCACCGCAGCGAGGAGCGGGTGGCGGTCCTCCTCGAGGCCAGCCGCGTGCTGAGCTCGGCCGTCGAGCCGGCTCGGGTGCCGGAGCTGATCCTCGAGCTGGCGGCGCGGCTGGTGCACGTGGACGCCTACGCCTTCTGGCGCCTCGACGGCGAGACCGGTCGCTGGCGCGCGAGGGCGCACCAGGGGCTCTCGGAGGCGTTCGTCTCCGTGACGCCCTCCCACCAGGACGGCGCGCGCCCCCCCGCCGGTCCAACAGCGTTCGAGGAGCCGGAGGGGGTCGAGGAGCTGGCCTACAGGCGGGCGCAGTACCGGGCCGAGGGGATCCGGTCGCTGCTGGTGATCCCGCTCCAGGTCGCCGGCTCCCCCACCGCGACGCTGGCCTTCTACTCGCGCACGCCCCGGCGGTTCGCGGCGGACGAGGTGGAGGTCGCCACGGCCCTCGGCAGCCTGGCCAGCGCGGCCATCGCCACCGCCGAGCTGCAGCTCGCGCAGGCGCGGGACCGACGCGAGCTGGAGCAGGCGGAGCGTCGCTACCGAGAGCTCGTCCAGGGGATCGACGCCATCGTGTGGGAGTGCGACGCCCAGACCGGGCAGTTCACCTATGTCAGCCCGCAGGCGGAGCGGCTGCTCGGCTACCCCCTCGCCCGCTGGACGGGCGAGCGCGACTTCTGGCAGGGGATCATCCAGCCCGCAGACCGCGAGGCCGCCCACCGGACCTGGGTCGAGGCCGTGAAGACCAGCGGCGAGGCGAGCTTCCGCTATCGGGTCCGCCACGCGGACGGGCGAGAGGTGTGGCTCCACGACCTCATGCTCCTGGTGCCCGGCGGCAGCGGCGCTCCCGACCGGCTGCGCGGCCTCATGTTCGACGTGACCGAGCAGGTGCGGGCCGAGGAGGCGCTGCGCGAGAGCGAGGAGCTGCTGCGGTCGGTGCTCGAGGGCGTGGTGGACGGGATCGTCACCATCGACGCCCAGGGGCGGATCCAGGGGCTGAACCGCTCGACCAAGCGCATCTTCGGCTACGCGCGGGAGGAGCTCCTGGGCCAGAACGTCTCACTCCTGATGCCCGAGCCCTACCGCAGCGAGCACGACGGCTACCTGCGGGCCTACCTCGAGACGGGGATCCCCCGGGTGATCGGGCGGGGGCGCGAGGTGGTCGGCCGGCGCAAGGACGGGTCCACCTTCCCCCTGGAGCTGTCGGTGAGTGAGGTGCGCCTGGGGGACCGGCGCCTGTTCACGGGGGTGGTGCGGGACATCACCGATCGCAAGCGGCTGG
>JAWLGW010000579.1:0-5050 GCA_041690735.1 Planctomycetota bacterium | reverse complement strand
CGGTGGCTACGCCACCGCCTCCTTGAGCTCGGCCAGCGTCTCCTGCAGCGCCACCTTAGCGTCCGCGAACAGCATCATGGCGTTGTCCCGCTCGAACAGCGGGTTCTTCACGCCGGCGTAGCCGGGGCTGAGGCTGCGCTTGACGATGACCACGTTGCGGGCCTCGTGGACGTTGAGGATCGGCATGCCCGCCAGGGGGCTGTTCGGGTCGTCGATCGCGGCCGGGTTCACCACGTCGTTGGCGCCCAGGACGATCGCGATGTCGGTCGTCTTGAAGTCGGGGTTGATCTCGTCCATCTCCACGAGCTTCTCGTAGGGGACGTTCGACTCGGCCAGCAGCACGTTCATGTGCCCCGGCATGCGGCCCGCGACCGGGTGGATCGCGTAGCGGACCTCGGCCCCCTGCCCCTCGAGGAAGTCCGCCAGCTCACGGGTCGCGTGCTGGGCCTGCGCCACCGCCAGGCCGTAGCCCGGGACGATGATCACCGAGCTGACGCCGTCGAGGAGCATGGCCAGCTCCTCGCTCGTGACGCTCTTGATGTTCTTGTAGTCCCGGGCGTCCTCGGCGCTGCCGCCGCCGCTGGTGGCGCCGAAGCCGCCCAGCAGCACGCTCAGCAGCGAGCGGTTCATGGCCTTGCACATGATGTTGGTGAGGATCAGGCCGGCCGCGCCCACCATGGCGCCCGACACGATCAGCACGTTCTCCTGCAGCACGAACCCCGTCATGGCGGCCGCGATGCCCGAGTACGAGTTGAGGAGCGAGATCACCACCGGCATGTCGGCGCCGCCGATCGGGATCACCAGCAGGACGCCCAGGGCGAGGGCCAGGATCGTGACCGCCAGCGCGATCCACTGGCCGGACTCGTGGCTGCCGATCCCGAACACCATGGTGCCGGCCAGGCCGAGGGTGCCCAGGATGAGCAGGGCGTTGATCGGGTGCTGCAGCGGGTAGACCACCGCGTTGCCGGTCACCTTGCCGCTCAGCTTGCCGTAGGCGATGAAGCTGCCGGTGAGGGTGATCCCGCCGATCAGGATCGACAGCAGGAGGGTGATCGCCGTGTCGGGCCCCTTGGCCGCCTGCGCGCCCACGCCCAGGGGGATCTGCGCCAGGGCGGCGCCCTCCTCCCAGTGCTCCGGGTCGAGGGTCGGGTACAGGACCGCCAGGGCGACCAGCAGCGAGGCGGCGCCGCCCGAGCCGTTGAACAGGGCGACCATCTCGGGCATGTCGGTCATGGGGACCCGGACCGCCGCCACCAGGCCGATCGCCGAGCCCACCACCATGCCGCCGATGATCCAGGCCCAGGCGACCTCGCGGGTCTCGGCCACGTGGAGCATGGTGGCGATGATCGCGATGAGCATGGCGATCGTCGCCAGGGTGTTGCCGCTGCGGGCGGTGCGCACCTTGCCCAGGCGCTTGATGCCGAAGATGAACAGGACGATCGCGACGAGATACGCGAGCCCGACGGCCTCGTTGCCGCTCATGGCGCTAGCCCTTCTGTCCGGACGCGGGGGCGTCCTGCGGCTGCTCGACCTTCTTCTGGCCGAACATGCCCAGCATGCGGTCGGTGACCTTGAAGCCGCCCACCACGTTGATCATGGCGGTGGCGATGGCGAGGGCGCCCAGGATGTTGGCCGGCAGCGGCGAGGCCTCCACGCCCTTCTCGGGGAGGGCCAGGAGGTAGGCGCAGCTGAGCGCGCCCACGATCGTGACCCCCGAGATGGCGTTGGCGCCCGACATGAGGGGCGTGTGGAGGGTGGGCGGGACCTTCGTGATCAGCTCGAAGCCGAGGAAGATCGCGAGGATGAACACGGTGAGGGCGATCATGCGGACTTGCTCGTCAGTTCCAGGGCCTTCTGGGTCGGCTCGTGCCGGACCTCGCCGTCCTTGAGGATCAGCGACTTGTCCACGACCTCGTCCTCGAGGTCGAGCTTGAGCGCGGCGTTCGCCTTGCGGTCGACGATGTCGGACAGGAGCGCCAGCACGTTGCGGGCGTACATCGAGCTGGCGTCGGTCGGCAGCATGGCCGGCACGTTGGGCTCGCCGATGATCGTGACGCCGTGCTTGACCACGGTGCCCGGCTCGCTCAGCTCGCAGTTGCCGCCCTGCGACACGGCGAGGTCGACGATCACCGAGCCCGGGCGCATGCGCTCCACCACGTGGGCCGGCACCAGCTTGGGGGCCGGGCGCCCGGGGATCAGCGCGGTGGTGACCACCATGTCGGCCTCGACGAGGTGCGACTCGATGATCTCCTGCTGGCGCTTCTTCTGCTCGTCGGTGAGCTCCTTGGCGTAGCCGCCCTCGCCCGACGCCTCGACGGTCTCGATGAACTTGCCGCCCAGGCTCTCGACCTGCTCCTTGACCTCGGGGCGAATGTCGGTCGCCTCGACGATCGCGCCGAGGCGGCGGGCGGTGGCGATCGCCTGCAGGCCCGCCACGCCGGCGCCCATGATTACGACCCGGGCCGGCTTGAGCGTGCCGGCCGCGGTGACCAGCATGGGCATGATCCGCCCCAGGGCGTTTGCCCCCATGAGGACCGCCTTGTAGCCGGCGAGGTTGGCCTGCGAGCTGAGGACGTCGAGCTTCTGGGCGCGCGAGATGCGGGGGATCGCCTCCATGGCGAGGCAGGAGAGCCCGCGCTCGACCATGCGCTTGACGAGGTCGGCGTTCTGCACCGACCACACCAGCGAGATCAGCAGGCCGCCCTTCTTCATGAGGTCGACCTCGTGCTGCCCGTCGGCGCGCTCCTGGGGCGGGCCCACCTTGGTGACGACGTCGGCGTCCCAGGCCTCGCCCAGCTTGGCGCCGGCCTCCTCGTACAGGGCGTCGGGGAGGTGGCTCCCCACGCCGGCGCCAGGCTCGACCGTCACCTGCAGGCCGAGCTTGACCATGCGCTTGACGGTCTCGGGGGTGGCCGCGACGCGCGTCTCGCCCTCCGCGACCTCCTTGGGGACGAACACCGTTGTCATGGGTGGTGCCTCGCGTGGTGAGGGTCACCGGGCGCGGAGCGCTGCTCCGCGTCAGGAACCGCTGGGGCGGAGCCCCTTGGCAACCCTCGGTAAAGGGCGCGGAGTATACCACCGCCTCGGAGCGCACGAGAGGGCCGCCGGAGCCCCGTTCACGACGCGCGCTGCACGGTCGGACGAAGTCAGGTACGGTGCGCCGCGTGGGGATCCCCGAGGACGTCGCCGCGCTCGAGCGGTCGCTGGCGCAGCTCGAGGCGGCGGCGCCGCTCGCCCGGCCGGGGCTGCGCGAGCGGCTGGTCCCGGTGGTCGATCGGCTGCTCGACTCGCCCGAGGGGCTGGAGGCGCTGGCGGCGCGGGCCGAGCGGCTGGAGCCGTCGCGGGTGTTCGAGGGGACGCCGTGGGCCGACCCCGGGCGGCTGCTGCCCGCGCTGGTCAAGCCGGGGCTGCTGGCGGGCGGCGGGACCGCGGTCCTCGAGCAGCTGAGCGAGCTGCGGGTGCTCGCGATCGCCACCGGCCGGAGCGCGACCGAGCGGCTGGCCCGCGAGGAGGCGCAGGGGCTCCTCGAGGCGGTGCTGGCCCTGGGCCTCGACCTGCTGGTGCCCGACGCCTCGGAGGCGAGCCGGGCCGAGGGCCCGGCCCGCCGGCGCGCGGAGCGGCTGTACGCCTTGATCGCCCGCGAGCTGCCCCTGACCAACCTGCTGGGGGTGGTGACCTGGGAGATCGAGCAGATCTGCGGCCAGCGGCAGGTGCTGGTCGATCGCGCCCGCGAGATGATCACCCTGGCCGAGCGGGTGCCGCTCCCGCCGGGGGAGGCGCGGCCGGACAAGCTGGAGCGGTTCGTTCGGGCCCTGCGAGGGCCGGGCCTGCTGGCCGGCGAGCGCTCCACGCCGGGGGCCTACGCCGCGGCGCTGCGGGGAGCGAGCGTCGCGGCCCGCCGGGAGGAGGCCCGCCTGTTCGGGCAGGCCCTGCGCACCACGGGGCTGGCGTCGCCCCTGCACGCGCCGCTGCTGCGCGAGGTCCAGGGCGACCTCGACCTCGTCGCCGAGGCCCTGCGGCTCAACGACCACGGTCGGGCCGAGCTCGCCAACCACGCCCGGTTCGTGGACCGGCTGATCGACGCCGCCGTCCGCCCCGACACGGCCCAGTGCGTGTACGGGCTGGCGCGCCTGCTGGAGCGGGGCCTGCTGTCGCGGCCCGAGGTCAAGGCGGGCCTGCGGCGGCTGCTGCGGCTGGAGGCCTCGTCTGCGTCGGTGGAGCGGCTGGCCGGGCGCTACGGCGCCGAGACCCCGGCGCGGGTGCTCCTGGTGGCCGGGGCCCTGAGCGTCCTTGGCCAGCCGCTCGGCCTGGGGCAGGGGCGCAACCCCACCTGCCAGTCCGCCCGGGCGCTGAGCCTGTGGAGCCAGCTGGCGCCGGGCTACCTGCTGGCGCTGCTCGCGAGCGCCGCCCGGTTCGACCGGGTGGAGATGCTGTTCGAGGGGGAGCTGCTGCGGAGCGATCACCTGGCGGGCGGGTTGGCGCCGAGGCTCGACCCCGAGCTGGACGCGGTGTCCCTGATCCTGGTCCCCCACCTCGACCGCCTGTACGACGAGATGATGCGCCGGGTGGCCCACCGCCTCGGCGACGGCCACCGGTGGGTGAACCCGCTCCTGTATGGCCCCTGGGTCGGCCCCGGCTTCGCCGCGGTCCTGGAGATGTCCTACCGGGAGTTCCTCCGCCGGCTGTACGCGACCCACCACCCGCGGTACAGCGGCCACGTGGGCATGATCCACCCCACGCCCGTGGGCCTGTTCGTGACCAACGCCCACGGCGTGTTCCTAGGTCTGCACGCGGTAACCCTCCAGCGGGTGCACGTCGACCCCGAGGGCGAGGTGCGGGCCTACTTCTTCAACCCCAACAACGACGGCCGCCAGGACTGGGGGCAGGGCATTACGCCCACCGTGTCGGGTCACGGCGAGCAGGAAGGGGAGAGCTCCCTCCCGTTCCGCCAGCTGGCCAGCCGCCTGTACGCCTTCCACTACTCGATGTACGAGGACGCCTGGGGGGCGCAGGTCCCGGCCAGCGAGCTGGCCGAGGTCGAGCGCCTGGC
>JAWLGW010000578.1:0-5051 GCA_041690735.1 Planctomycetota bacterium | reverse complement strand
CTCGATCCCGGCCGTGAGGTGCTCGTAGCGGCCGGCGGCCGGGTCGCTGCGGCGGAGCTCTCCGGTGAGGTCGACCTCCCGCCCGTCCTCCTCGAGGAGGGTGGCCACCAGGCGCATGCGCCCACGGACCAGGGCGGCGATCCGGCGGGGATGGCTGCCGGCCCGGTCGGGGTAGCCGAAGAACAGGTAGCGCGCCGCCGAGCCCAGCTCGCCCGTGGTGGGGTCGGCGCCGATCCACTCGCCCACCCACACCTCGGCCCAGGCGTGGCCGCCCCAGGTGCTGCCGATGTTCACGAACCCGCTCACCCGCCGGGCGGGGATCCCCACCGCCCGGCACAGGGCGACGAACAGCACGCAGTGCTCGGAGCAGTCGCCCCGGCGCTCGCGCAGGATCTCGAGGGCGGTGGCGCTGGCCACCGCCGGGCTCTCCTTCCCCAGGGCCTCGTGGGCGAAGCGGGCCAGCCGATAGGCGGCGGTGCGGGCGTCCTTGGCGTCGCCGATCACCCGCCGGGCGGCCGCGACCAGCTCGGGGTGGTCGCTGGGGAGGAGCGGCGTCGGCGCCAGGTCCTCAGCGAACCTGGCGGCCTCGATCTCGCTCAGCTGCACGTTGGCGTCGGGGCGGTCGTAGGCGGTCAGCTCCACCTCGATCACCGCCCCCCCGCTCGCGTCGCCCTCCACCGACAGGGCTCGGCTCCAGGGGGAGGGGGGGAGCTCGGGCAGCTCGCGGTGCGGGTCGCCGGTGAGATGCACCTGCACCCGCAAGCGGTCGGCGCTGAACACCCGCTCCAGGGCGGGCAACGAGGGGGTGGTGACCGGCAACACGGCCGGGCGGGCGGGCATGGCCTCGGCTTGCTCGCGCGGCACGCGCCGCTGCCAGGTGCCGTCGTCCTCGCGGATCTGCACGAACGTGCCGGCCGCGTCCAGCCACAGGGTCATGCGGGTGCCGCGCACGGGGTCGGTCACCACCGCCTCCAGGCACTCCACCTCCCCCGCCTCGCCCGCGACCGCGCGCCGCCCCACCACCTCGACCGGGACCTCCAGGGCGCGGCCCGCGCGCTCGTCGAGCATGAGGTAACGGAGCTGATCACCGGGCTTCACCCGCCCCGCTCGCACCCTGGCGCTCAGGAAGGCTTCGGCGTCGGCGGCGACGGGCTGCGCGAGGGGGAAGCTGCGGCGGCGCGGCTCGGCGTCGCCCACCTGCACGGTCTCGAGGTAGCCCGCGCCGGTCCAGGTCAGCTCGGTCCGGGTGACCCGCTCCGCCTCCCGCACCGAGCTCTGCAGCCACCACAGCGAGCCGTCGATCCCGCGCTCGATCTCGAGGAGGGTGGTGGAGCGGAAGGGGGTGCGGACGCCCGACATGTTGCGCACCTCGACGCGCTCCACCCGCGTCACGTCCCGCACCGTCCGGCGGCCTTGCCAGCTCGAAGGCGACCAGGTGACCTGCATGTAGCCCACCTTGTCGCCGTCGCGGAGGAGCTCGTACCACCGCTCGCCGTGAGGGCTGGCCCCGGCGCCGGTCTGAGCGGCGACGGGCGCCGCGACCCCGAGCGCCAGGAGGAGGACCGCGGAGGGGAGCTGAGCGCGCGTCATGCGGTCGAGGGTATCAGCCGCCGCGCCCTTCGGCTCGCGCCAGCCAGGCCTCCCAGCGGGCGTGGTCCGCGGGGGTGTCGGCGTCCATGAGCACCGCCGCGTCCTCGGTCACCACGTGGAGCAGGCGGCCTTCGGCGGCGAGCGCCCGCACCACGTCGCGGGCCGGCGCGTCGGGGCCCAGCGCGGTCAGTCGCGGCAGCGCCTCCCGGTCGAGCAGCAGCGGGTGTCCGCGCCGCCCCTGATGCGAGGGGACGCAGGCCAGGCTGCGGGGCTCGTCACACCAGGCGGCCAGGAGCGCCTCGACCGTGGCGGCGTCCACCAGGCAGGCGTCCACGGGCCACAGCAGCGCCCCCGCGGCGTCGGGCGACAGCGCCGCCAACCCGGCCTGGATCGAGGTGGTCCGGCCCGCCGCCCAGCCGGGGTGCACGACCACCTGCGCCGCCTCCCCCTCGCGGGCCGCGTCCACCGCCTCGGGGTGCGCCCCCGCCACCACCACGGCCGGCGCCAGCTCGAGCTGCCGGCAGGTGGCCAGGATCCGCGCCAACGCGGCGCGCCCCCCGTAGCGCAGCCCCGCCTTGGGCGCCCCCATGCGGGACGAGGCGCCGGCGGCGAGGACCACCGGGACGACCTGGGAAGGAGCGCGGACGCCGGTCACCAGGGACCGAGCCCCAGGAGAAACCGCAGAGATCGCAGAGCTCGCGGAGATGACGCAGAGCGTGGACTCTCCTCCGCGACATCGACGCGTTCTCTGCGTTCTCTGCGCTCTCTGCGGTTCATTCCTACCCCTCGCCCGCGTCCTGCACCCGGCACTCCAGCGGGGCGTCCTCCAGGGCCAGGATCCACCGCTCCAGGCCGGGGCGCAGGGGCGGGCCGAAGTGGAGCGACAGCTCCAGCCGGTAGGTCGAGGCGGGGAGCCCCGACAGGTCGATCAGGAAGCCGATGTTCCCCAGCGACCCCGGCACGTCCTCGGGCGGGTCGCGCTCGGGGCCGTCGGCGAGGAACAGGCGGTGTTGCCTGCCCTCCCGCTCCAGGTCGCCGCGCAGCCGCAGCCGCGCCAGCACCGAGCCGGTGGGGAAGGCGGCGCACACCCACTCGGGCAGCGGCGCCGCGCTGGTGGCGGCGCGGGCCTCTCGCGCGCCGGTGGCCCGCAGGGGGCGGGGCTCGTCGCTCGTCCACACCCGCACGCTCTGCGCCTCGGGCGCGAAGTCCAAGGAGAGGCGCAGCTCGCTGGGCCGGTTCGCCTCCAGGGCGACCGGCAGCACCAGCTCAGCCTCGAGCTCCAGCCGGTTCTCGTAGATCGTGAGGCGACAGCGGCGGGTAGAGCGGATCCAGTGCCCCCAGATGAGGTACGCCTCCAGCTGGTAGCTGGCCACCACCCGCACCGGCCCCTCGCTGTAGCCCAGCACCTCGGCGCGCACCTCGTCGAGGTGGCGGCGCAGGTCGAGGAACAGGTAGCTGGCGCGTAGGGCGAGCTTGGCCCGGTCGAGCACGTCGGGCCCGTAGCCCCCCTCGGGGCGGGCGAAGCGGACCTGCTCGAAGCCGAACAGGTTGCGACCGGTGGGGGAGGCCACCACGCGGACCCGGCTCCCGCTCCAGCCGACCAGCTCGCCGTCGCGCTGGTCGAGCTGCACGTAGCGCCGGTTCGCCCGCGCCGGGGCCGGGCCGGCGTAGCGGAGCAAATAGGCCCAGCCGCGTCCGGACGCGCGGCGGGGGTCGCGGACCTCGAGCTCCAGGCAGCGCTCTTGCCCCAGAGCCACCGCGGCGGCGTCGACCTGGTCGCCGAGGTCCCGCGCCATGAACACCAGCTCGTCGTTGGCGTCGAGGCGACCGTCGTCGGTGTCCCCGCGCCGCAGCTCCCCGTGCTCGTAGGCGTAGGCCTCCTCGGGGGTGCGCTCGTCGATCTGGAAGGGGATCGGCACCAGGGCGCCGTCCTGCCAGGCCACCAGGCGCAGCTCGTCGAGGGGCGCGCCCTGCACCGCCTCCAGCTGGCTGCCGAGGACGATCACCGGCGCCTCGGGTCGGGTCAGGGTGGCGGAGGCGATCGGCGCGAGGTCGGGCCCCGCCTGCGCGCCCTGCGGTCGCTCCTCCTGGGCGAGCGCGGGGGCGCTCGCCGCCCGCAGCACCACCGCCAGCGCCGCGGCGCGCCGCGCGACCACGCCGCTAGCGCTCCAGCGAGCGTCGCGGCTGGCCGGGGTCGGCCGGCACCAGCGTGCGCGGCGGGATCGTCCCCCGCAGCGAGGCGAGCGAGTAGACGCACGAGCCCCGGCCGACGATCGTCCCCGGCGCGGTCACGGCGTTGCAGCCGATCGCCACCTCGTCGCCGAGCAGCGCGCCCAGCTTGAGCATGCCGGTCTCGATCGAGGCGCCGTCGGGAGCGGTCACCTTGACGTCGCCGGGCAGCACCCGGAAGTTGGCGAGCTTCACCCCGGCGCCGATGTTCACGCGGTTGCCCAGGACCGAGTCGCCCACGTAGTTGAAGTGGCCGGCGCTGGCCAGATCGAGCAGGACCGACTGCTTGACCTCGGTCGCGTGCCCCAGGATCACGCCCCGCCCGGTGAGGACGTAGCCGCGCAGATACGCCCCGTGCTTGACCTGGGTGTCGGGGCCCAGGATCGCCGGCCCCTGCACGTAGGCGCCGGCCTCGATCACCGCGCCCGGCGCCAGGTAGACCGGCCCCTTGACCACGGCGCCGTCCTCGACGGTGCCCTCGAGCGCCGGCTGGGTGTGGGCGTCGAGGTAGGCGATCAGGCGCTCCCCCAGCGACTCCCAGGCGGCGCGGACGCCGGCGAACAGGTCGCGGTGAGCGAAGGCCTCGAGGTCGAACAGCGCGTCGGGCGCGGCGAAGGACAGGTCGGCGCTCATGGGGGGGCATGGTACCAGGGAATGGGGAACTGGGCGGGGGAGCCGCGGGGGGCGAGGGGGAGCCGCAGGGGGCGCGGGCGAGCCGCAGGGGGCGCGGGCGAGCCGCAGGGGGAAGCTGTCGCTCGGCGCGGCCTCCTTCAGAAGAGCTTCAGCTCACGCAGAGCCGCAGCGCCGCAGCGAGCGCTCACATGAGGAGAGGCGGACGACAGCCGGCACGCTGGATCCTCCCCGGGCGGGAGCGCGCCTTCCTGGCGCTCTCAGCTGCCCGGCTTCCAGCTCCCGGCCAGCACCTCGTTCACCCACCGCAGCGCCTCCTCGCGGCTGATCATGCGGCCGGTGAGGTTCTGGTAGCCCGCCAGGCTGTCGGCGATCCCCTCGGGGTTTACGGGCTGCCCCAGCTCCTGCAGGGCGGTGATCTGCTCGTACCAGCCCACCTGCTCCTCGGCCCACATGAAGTCGCGGTCGCGCAGGTAGCGCTGGACCCAGGCCTCCACCCCCATGGCGTGCTGGCGCCGGGAGTGCACCTGCTCGTGGCGCAGGATCGCCTCGTAGCGAGGGGAGCCCGGGGGCCGCTCGGCCAGCCAGCCCTCGAGGTCCTG
>JAWLGW010000577.1:0-5052 GCA_041690735.1 Planctomycetota bacterium | reverse complement strand
CCGATCAACGACCCCCTCGAGCCCTCCGCCGGGGCCACCGCCTTCCGGGTCTACCTGAGCCGCGACGGGCGCGGCTTCGACGACGGGCAGGTGGTCACTACCACCAGCCTCGACCTCACCGGCTTCGCCCCGGGCGAGCGGGTGTTCGTGCGGGTGGCGCCCCTCAACGGCGGCGGCGAGGGCCTGCCCAGCCGGGTCGTCGGGGCCCAGGTCGGTGACCCCGCCGGCGCCCTGGTGGTGGACGGCTTCCACCGCGCCTTCCGCCACACCCACGACAACGTGGACTCGCGCTTCCAGTACGACGACGCGGTGGTCCACGTCGAGGCGCTGGGCGCCGCCCTGCCCGCCGGCGTGGGCGTGGACGGCACCAGCAACGAGGCGGCCCTGCGGGGCGGAGTCGCCCTGGCCAGCTACCCGCTGGTCGACTGGCTGCTCGGCCGCGAGGGCTCGGTCGACCGCACCTTCGACAGCTCGGAGCAGGCCCTGGTGGAGGGTTACCTGCAGGGCGGCGGGGCGCTGCTCGTGAGCGGCACCGAGCTGGGGTGGGACCTCGAGGCCCGCGGCGGCGGAGAGCGGTTCCTGCACGACGTCCTGGGGGTGGACTACCTCGGCGACGACGGCGGCGTGCGCGTCGTCCGCGGCACCGCCGGGTCCCCCTTCGCCGGCCTCGGCACCGTCGCTCTGCA
Organism: Planctomycetota bacterium; assembly: GCA_041690735.1. Classification (GTDB taxonomy): domain Bacteria; phylum Planctomycetota; class J058; order J058; family J058; genus JAWLGW01. Next base: position 4,366 of record JAWLGW010000577.1, on the reverse strand, counting down.
CGACGGGACCCGCGGCCGCTACGACGCCGCCTCCCCCGACGTGCTGGCGCCCTTCCACAGCGGCGCCCGCCTGGCCTTCGCCTACGAGACCAGCGGCGCCCCCGCCGCGGGCGTGATCCAGGAGACGCCCTACCGGGTGGTCGCCCTGGGCTTCCCCCTGGAGGGCGTGGTGGACGCGACGCAGCGAGCGGCGCTCACCGCCGAGGCGGTGAAGGTCCTGCTGCCCACGCCGCCGAGCAGCGGCGGGACCACGAGCGGGAGCACGGGCGGCGCCACCGCCGGCACGTCCGGCTCGACGTCGGGCTCGACCACCGGCTCGACCGCGGCGGCCTCCACGGCCGGCCCCACCCCCACCGCCTCGAGCGGCGGCGGAGGCGGCGGGTGCGCGCTGGCGGCCACCGCGGAGCCCGCGAGCGGCCCGACGCCGCTGCTCCTGCTGGCGCTGCTAGTCCTGCTGGTCCGTCGCCGCGCGCGCGGGCAGTAGCCCGCGCAGCCTTGTCAGAGGCGGTCGGGATACTCCAGGCAGTCCCCTGCGCTCGCTGGAGGTCCCGATGCACGGCGCCCGAAGTCTGTCCCTGATCCTGCTGCTCGCCCTGACCGCGCCCGCCGGGGCGAAGGACGACGGGGGCCCTTCGCCCGTCCTCAACCCCGCCACGGGCACCTCGGGGATCTCGGGGGCGCTGGAGCTGGTCGACGGGCGGGTGCGCGGCCAGATGCGCGCCGGCGCCGCCCTGCGGGTGGTCAGCTCACGCGAGCACCTGGAGGCGGACCTCGGCGCCGCCACCGCCGGGCGCGTCGACACCACCCGCTACGAGTTCCAGGGCACGGTGGGCGTGGCGCTGTTCGACATGATCGAGGTCGGCTTCCACCAGGCCGTGGTCGACTTCGAGCAGACCGTGCTGGGGGTCGAGGAGCGGGCGAAGACCGGCCTCGACGACCTGCGCCTGGCCGGCAAGATCTCCCTCGACCTCGACCTGATCGCGATCGCGGCCTACGCGAAGGGGCAGCTCCCCACGGGCAGCGCCACCTTCGCGGACACCGCCCAGCTCGACCTTGGGGCCGCGGGGACCGTGTACCTCCTGGGCGAGCGGATCGCCGCCCACGTGAACGTGGAGCTGGTGGCGATCGAGGGAGGCACCCAGGCCTTCCGCTACCGCGTGGGCGTGACCGGGATCCCGCTGTCCGGAGACGGCTGGGCGGTGCGGCCGTTCTTCTACACCGAGGGGATCGAGTGGGAGGGCGCGGTCGGCGCCGACGTGTTCGTCACCTTCGGCACCCACCTGCTGGTGGGGGACTACCTGTTCTTCGAGCTGGCCGGCGACATGCGGATCAAGGAGTCGTCGGTGGACGGCTTCGCGGACGAGGGGACCTCGTCGCTGCGGGTGGCCATGGGGGCGACGTTCGACTTCTAAAGAGAACAGAGAATATGAACATGAACCGAGAATGAGGAATGAGCTTCATTCACCATTCAATTTCCAGTTTCTCATTCACATTCATATTCTCTGTTTCTTCTTCTCCTTCTCACCCCTCCACGATCGGCAGCGTCTCCCCGCAGGCCTTCTTCGTCATGCCCTCGGGGATCGCCACCGGGTACCGGCCCGTCCAGCAGGCGGTGCAGTAGCTGTCCGCCGGCTTGGAGAGCACGCCCAGCATGCCCTCCACCGACAGGAAGCCGACCGAGTCGACGCCGAGGCGGCGGGCGATCTCGTCGGAGCTGCACTCGGCGGCCAGGAGCTCGCCCTTGGACTGGAAGTCGATCCCGTAGAAGCAGGGGTGCTGGATCGGCGGGCAGCTGATCCGCAGGTGGACCTCGGTGGCGCCGGCCCGGCGCAGGTAGGCGCAGCGGCGCCGCGAGGTGGTCCCGCGGACCACCGAGTCGTCGATCACCACCACTCGCTTGCCGGCCACCGCCTGCTTGACCACGTTGAGCTTGAGGTCCGCGTGCAGGCTGCGCTCGGCCTGCGAGGGCGCGATGAACGTGCGCCCCACGTAGTGGTTGCGGATGAAGCCGTGCTCCAGGGGGATCCCGCTCTCGCGGCTGTAGCCCAGCGCCGCCGCGTTGCCCGAGTCGGGGATCGCGACCACCGCGTCGGCCTCGACCGGGTGCTCCTGCGCCAGGGCCCGGCCGAGGGCGATCCGCACGGTCTGGACGGCGTCGCCGAACAGCACCCCGTCGGGGCGCGAGAAGTAGACGTGCTCGAACACGCAGTGCGCGGGCTCGCCCTCGGCGTAGCGCACCTCGCGCACTCCGCCGGCGTCGAGGACCACCAGCGTGCCCGGCTCCACCTCGCGCACGGGCTCGATGTTGGTCATGTCGAAGGAGGGGGTCTCCGAGGACAGCGCCCAGGCGCCCTCGGGAGTGCGCCCCAGCCACAGGGGACGGAAGCCCTGCGGGTCGCGGACGCCCACGATCATGGTGGGGGTCAGGAACAGCAGCGAGAAGGCCCCCTCCAGCTGCCGGCAGGCGTCGGCGATCCGCTCCACCGGATCGGTCGCCTCGTCGGGCGCGGCGAGGAGGTGCAGGATCACCTCGCTGTCCGAGGTGGTCTGGAAGATCGAGCCCTGCTGCTCGAACCGGGCCCGCAGGCCCGGTCCGTTGGTCAGGTTGCCGTTGTGGGCCACCGCATAGGGGCCCCACTGGGTGTTCGCCACCAGGGGCTGGGCGTTCTGCAGCAGGCTCGAGCCCATGGTCGAGTAGCGGACGTGGCCGATGGCCGCCGGGTTCCGCAGCCGCTCCAGCTGACCCGCGTCCGAAAAGGCCTGAGAGAGCGTCCCCATGCCCCGGTGCCGCTTGAGCCCCACGCCGTCGGTGGTCGCGATCCCGGCCGACTCCTGCCCGCGGTGCTGGAGGGCGAACAGCCCGAAGTAGGTCTTGTGCGCCGCGTCGGGGTCGCCCCACACCGCGAACAGTCCGCAGGCATCCCGCGCCTTGGGCTCGCCCCAACTCGTCATGTCCCCTCCCATCAGGCAGGCCGGCTGGCGCGTCCGGTCCAGGATGCGTCTTCGCTGGCCGCGTCGGCCCCTTCGCCGCCCGCCGGCCCCTCCTCCGCGCTCGCCGGCTCCGAGCCGGCGCCGCCTGCGCCTCGGTCTTCGAGGGAAGTATCTTCGCCGCTGACCCCCGCGTCGCCGAGGTCTACGTCCAGTTCGACCTGCGGTTTCGGCCGCGGTTTCGGCCGCGGATTCGGCCGCGGATTCGGCCGCGGATTCGGCCGCGGGTCCATCACCGGCTCGGGCAGGGCGTCCGCGCCGGCGCTGCGCCGCTCCCGCGACGGGTCGACGAGGACCACCACCTGCTCGGGCTCCTGCCCCCCGAGGTCGTCCCCCTCCCGGTCGTCCGAGGCCGGCCCCGCCGACAAGCGCGCCGTCGCCCGTGTGGGCGGCGGGCCGGCGGTCGGCTCGGGTCGTGAGAGGGCGAGGTCGCCCCGGGCGTAGCTGCGAGTGTTGGGCAGCCGGCGGCTGGGGCGACGCGCCGAGCCGGAGGAGGGCGGCGCCGGCCCCTCGTCGGAGGGGCTCAGGGCGGTGAACCGCGCCGACTCGCGCTGCTCGCGCAGCGCCTCCAGGCTGGTCCCCGAGCGGACCAGGAGCTCGCCGCTCTCCATGAGCTCGGGCAGCTCGGGCTCGGCCGCGCCGGCCGCGGCGGAGGCGCGGCGATGCCGGCCGCTGATCGCGTCGCCGCCCAGCAGCCGGCGCAGGCGCAGGGTCTCGCGGGCCAGCTCGCCGCGCCACTTGCCGGCGGGGTCGCGTGCCAGGCAGGTGCGAAAGGCCCACTGGCTGCGACGGCGCGCCGCCCGCGCCCCGTCCGGGTCCCCCCGCGCCGCCTGCCGCTCCGCGAGCCGCAGCGAGACGACCCCCAGGTGGAACAGCGGGTCGGGGTCGAGCCAGTCGACGTCCATCTCGATCGCGGCCTCCAGCTTGCGCGCCGCGTCCTCGAGGTCGTCCCGCAGGTAATCGATCAGGGCGGTCCGCAGCAGCAGCTCCCGGTTCTGCGCCAGCGAGCGCCGATCGAGGCCGTACGAGTGCCGGTAGGCGTGACCCACGCTCACCACCCACACCACCGCCAGGGCGGCGATCGACGTCCAGCGCATCGCGTCCGCGTTGTCGAGCGACTCCAGCGAGGAGCCGAGGAACACCCCGTTGAGCGCCGTGACGAACAGCACGAAGTGCAGGGCCCCGAGCAGGTAGTGCTCGAGGTACCACTGCGCGGCGCCGGGCACCACGCTCAGCAGCATGGCCAGCCAGTTGGCGGGCTGGCGCGGGGGACAGGGGTCGGCGCTCGGGACCGCGGCGGCCTATGCCGTCGCCCGCCTGCGCCGGGGCGGCGAGTGGCGCGCCCGCGTGGCCGCGATCAATCGCCTGGTGATTTTCG
>JAWLGW010000576.1:0-5054 GCA_041690735.1 Planctomycetota bacterium | reverse complement strand
CCGCCGACTCGCCGGTGGAGGCGGCGGACAAGGCGGCCCTGTTCAAGACCGCGGTCAAGGAGGTGGCGGCGCAGCACGGGCTGACGGCGACCTTCATGGCCAAGCTGCGCGCCGACCTGCCCGGCTGCTCGGGCCACGTCCACCAGAGCCTGTGCGACGAGCAGGGGAACAACCTGTTCGCCGCCGAGGCCGAGGGCGAGCTGAGCGAGCTGGCGCAGCAGTACCTCGCGGGGCAGGTGGCGCACATGCGCGAGGTCACCGCCCTGTTCGCCCCCACGATCAACTCCTACAAGCGGTTCGTGGAGGGCACCTGGGCCCCGGTGCGGGCGACCTGGGGCATGGAGAACCGGACCACCGCCCTGCGCGCGATCACTGGCCCCGGCCGCAAGGCGGTCCGCGTCGAGTACCGCGCCGCCGGCGCGGACCAGAACCCCTACCTGGCCCTGGCGGCGGGGCTGCTGACCGGCCTCGCCGGGGTGGAGCGCAAGCTCGAGCCGCCGCCGCCGGTGCAGGGCAGCGCCTACGCCTTGACCGACGACGACGCGCCGCCGCTGCCGCGCTCGCTGGGCGAGGCGGCCGACGCCCTCGACAAGAGCGCCGTCGCCCGCGAGTGGCTGGGCGACGCCCTGATCGACCACTTCGTCGCCTCCCGCCGGTGGGAGGTCCGCGAGTTCCAGAAGGCGGTGACCGACTGGGAGCTCAAGCGCTACTTCGAGGTGATCTGACGTGATCCCCCCCCTGCTCACCGAGGCGATCGTCGAGTGGTCCTTCCCCACCCGGATCCGGTTCGGCCCCAGGGCGGTAGAGGACCTGCCCGAAGAGCTGGCCGCGGCCGGCGTGCGCCGGCCGCTGATCGTGACCGACCGGGGTCTGGTTGACACCCCCGCCTTCGCGCGAGTCCGCGAGGTGCTGGCCGACCTGGAGGCACCCGTGTATTCGGGGGTCGAGCCCAACCCCCTGGCCGAGCAGGCGGACGCGGGCGCGGCCGCTTACCGCGAGGGCGGCTGCGACGGGGTGATCGGCGTGGGGGGCGGGAGCGCCCTCGACGTCGCCAAGATCGTGCGCGTCCTGGCGGGCCAAGGAGGCAAGGCCCTGGACTACGAGTTCTTCCACGGCCCGCGCGGCCGCGCGATCACCGCCGAGCAGCCGTTCCTGGTCGCGATCCCCACCACCGCCGGCACCGGCAGCGAGGTGGGCCGCTCCTCGGTGGTCACCGACCCCGCCTCCCGCCGCAAGGTGTCGGTGTTCTCGCGCCACATGCTGCCGCCGCTGGTGCTGTGCGATCCGGAGCTGACCCTGTCGCTGCCGAAGAGCGTCACCGCCCACACCGGCATGGACGCCCTGACCCACTCCACCGAGGCCTACCTGACCCCGGGCTTCCACCCCCTCGCCGACGGGGTCGCCCTGGAGGCGATCGGGCTGATAGGCGGCGCGCTCCGGCGGGCCGTGGCCGACGGGTCGGACCTGGCCGCCCGCTGCTCCATGATGGCGGCGGCCCTCATGGGCGCGGTCGCCTTCCAGAAGGGGCTAGGCGCCACCCACGCCCTGGCCCACCCCCTGTCGACCCTGGCGGGGCTCCCCCACGGGCTGGCGAACGCGCTGCTCCTCCCGCACATGTTGCGGTTCAACCACCAGACGGTACCCCAGCGGGTGGCCGCGATCGGCCGCGCGCTCGCAGGCGACGAGGACGCCGCCGCGGCCGTGGAGGCGCTGGCGAAGGACGTCGGGCTGCCGACCACGCTCGCCGCGGCCGGCGTCGATCGCGCCCTCCTCGACGACCTGGTGGCGCAGGCCAGCCAGGAGCACCTGCTGGGCGAGAACCCGCGGCCGGTGAACGAGGCGGACATTCGGGTCCTGTACCTGCAGGCGTTCGGCGACGCTTAATCGATCGTCCAGGCGACCGGGCGCCTGCCCTCGAAGCCGAGCAGCGTCCGCCCGTCCCGGGTCCAGCCGACCAGCAGGCCGCTGGGGGCGCCCAGCTCCGCCACGACACCGCCCGCCGCCGTGCGCAGGGTGAAACCCTCTCGGTGGCGCCACACGCTCACGTCGGCCCGCGGATGCCACCCCGGAGCGCATCGTGCCGCAGCGGTCGAGCGCAGGGGGGCCGGCGGCGCGCCCGTTGGGAGCCGAACCGAGTCGGGCTCGCGGGCGTGGCCGCCACCCAGGAGCGCGCGCCCGTCCCAGGCCCAGCTCGCCCCCTCCAGAGACCGCTCGGCGGGGAGCGGGCACACCTCGCCCCGGTCGAGGTCGATCAGCAACGACCGCGGCGTCCCCTTCCCGATCAGACGCCCGTCGCCGAGCAGCGCCAGCGCGTCGACCTCGGCCAGCGCCGGATCGAGCGCGGCCGAGGCTCGATCCAGCGCGCTGAGCTCGTCGAGCGGGAGGACGTACAGGCGCTCGCCGAGCAGCATGGCCAGGCGGCCTTGTCGCCAGTCGCACACCACACGCGCGGCGACGGCGCTGGAGGGGAGCGTGACCGGGGGCGTCTCCAGTGTGAGGTGCTCGAGGCTGATGCCTCCCGAAGTGCGCAGGAGCGCCCTCCCGCCGTTCGGCTCGACCGAGAGGAGGTAGCCCCTCCGCGCGAGCGAGGTCGTCGACCACCGCCCGGGCGGCCCTACCTGGACGAGCCGATCTCGGTCACCGCCCCACTGCCGCCGCCCGAACAGCGCCTCGTCGCCCACCTGCAGGTCCGCGACCTCCTCCCCCTCCTCGGGCCGGGCGAGCACCTCGACCGTCCACGTCTCGTGGTCGAAGGCCGCCACGCCGAAGGTGAAGCTCAGCCCCGGGGTCGGCGCCATGAGCGCGAACACCAGGTACCGCCCGCCGCCCGCCCAGCCGGCGATCGGTCGTGGCCGCGCGTCCACCGGCAGCTCGCCCGCCACCTCCATCGGCCGCAGCCGGGCGAGGGCGGCGCGCCAGGCCTCCTGCTCCATGGCGGCGAGGGCGAGCGAGGGCGCGGGCGCGGCGGCGACCAGCTCCAGCGCCTGCAGCGCCGCGCCCTCGCGGAGCAGCGCCCGCGCCAGCTCGGCCCGCGCCGCCTCGTCGCCGGCCGCCAGCGCCTTCTCGAGCCCCCGTCGCCGCTCGTCGCTCACGCCGTAGCGTCGCCGCGCAGCCGGCAGCCGGTCAAGCGCCCGCCCCTCGACCGCACCGGAGACGTCGCGGCGGTCGCGGGCCAGGCCCGTGTTAGAACCAGGGCCATGCCGCGCAAGACCAAGACGCCGCCGCTGCTCCTCGCCGCTCGCCGCCTGCGGGACGCCGTGCGCGAGTACCCCGAGCGAGCGCCGCTGGGGAAGGCCGCCTACGTCCTCAACCCCCTCGACTACGCCTGGCCGCTGCACCGGGCCTACCTGGAGCGGTTCGGCCCCAGCGAGCCGGGCCGGGTCGAGGCGGTGCTGGTCGGCATGAACCCCGGCCCCTGGGGCATGGCCCAGACGGGCGTCCCCTTCGGCACGCCCGACATGGTGCGCGAGTTCCTGGCCCTCGAAGGCAAGATCACGCCGCCCGCGCGCGTGCACCCCAAGCGGCCGATCCACGGCCTCGACTGCCCGCGCAACGAGGTGAGCGGCCGCCGCCTGTGGGGCGGGGTCCGGGCCTGCTTCGGCACCCCCGAGGCGTTCTTCGCCCGGTTCTTCGTCCTCAATTACTGTCCGCTGGTGTTCCAGAGCGAGACCGGCGCCAACCTGACCCCCGACAAGCTGCCCCGCGACCTCATGGCCCCCTGCCTCGAGGCCTGCGAGGAGCACATGGCGGCGGCGCTCACGGCGATCCGCCCCCGCACGGTGATCGCCATCGGCAAGTGGGCCCAGAAGCAGCTCGAGGCGCTGATCGCCGCCCGGGGCCTCGACCTGCCGGTGCGCTCGATCCTGCACCCCAGCCCCGCCAGCCCGCTGGCGAACCGGGGCTGGCTGGCCGCGGCCCAGGCGCAGCTGGCCGACCTCGACCACCCCTGGCCCGAGTCGGACGGCAGCGAGCCTCAGTAGCGGGCGCCCGCCAGGATCCGCGCGCAGCTGCGGAACGTCTCCGCCAGGTCGCCCCCCACCTCGGCCAGGTGAACGGCCGTCACCACCCAGGTGGGGAACAGGTCTCGCCCCTCCCGGAAGGCGTCGCGCAGCGAGCCGCCCCCCCGCAGGATCGACTCGACCCGTCCGGCCCAGGGCGCCAGGACCTCGTGTCGCACCGACGCCGCGACCGGCGGCAAGGCTTCGTACAGCGGCAAGCCCGCCTGCAGGGTGAGGCCGAGCAGCTCCAGGAACTGCACCTGCTCGGCCGCGAGCGAGTGGGAGAGGCCCGGCTCGAGCAGCCGGCCATGGAGCGCGCTGTCGCGCAGGCCCTGCAGGCAGCGCCAGTGGACGTCACGGTCCTGCGCGCTCGCTCGCAGGCTCGCGATCACCGCGGGGGTGGCGCCGGGATAGGCGGCGATCAGCTCGTGGACGGGCAGCTCCACCCCGGCCGCCTCCGCCCGAGCGACGACCGCGTCCAGCGCCTCGCGCGGCGGCCCAGTCACCACTGCGGCCAGGGCCCGCGCCGCCGCCGGGAGGAGTCGATCCGTCCACAGGACCGTCGACCCCACCACCAGCCGGGCGAAGGGTCGCAAGGCGCAGCCGCCGTCCGGCAAGGCAGCCAGGACCCGCTCGAGGTCGCCGTGATCGGCCAGGGCGATCCAGGCCGCCAGGAGCCGCGGCAGGACCGGCCCCGCCGCCTGCGCCGCCTCGCCCGCGTAGGCGCCCGCCTCCAGGCTGGCCCGCACCCGTTGCAGGGCCCCGCGCAGCTCGGGGCCCGCCACCCGCTCCGCCTCCTCCAGGGCGTCCACCACCGGCAGCCGCTGCCGGAACAGGAAGGCGAGTACCTGATACACGTCGCGCGGGCTCTCCCGCCAGGCCGGCTCCGGATCGCCCAGCGCCTCCCGCGCCGCGGCGTCGCCCAGGGCCGCCGCCAGCTCCACCTCTTCGCGGGGCTGGTCGCCCCGCCGCATGCGCGCCCGCAGCAGGGCCGCCTCGGCGGCGCCGTCGCCGCCGCGGGCCGCCCGCCACACTCGCCGCGCCCACGCGTCCACT
>JAWLGW010000575.1:0-5054 GCA_041690735.1 Planctomycetota bacterium | reverse complement strand
GGGCTCCCCACGGCGAACGCGCCGCCGTCGGGCGACGCCGCCAGCGCCGACACCTCGCTGGTCTGCAGGGGCGGCCCGGGCTCGAGCCCGGGCAGCGACCAGCGCTGCAGGTCGTAGCCCCGGCCCGTGGGGCCGGCGTACCCCACCAGCAGCGTGCTGTCCCCGAGGACGTCGACGAACCCCCCGCTCACCCGCGTCGGCGGCGGCGCCAGCTCCTGCCACCGGAGCTGACCTGCCGCGACCGTGCCCGCCGCCGCCACCGGGCGTTGGTCGTGGTTCCACCCCCGGGTCAGGACCAGCACCTCTCCGCTCGGCGTCAGAGCGCCCGTCGACAGCTCTGCTCGAGACCAGCCCGGCGGCAGCGCGCCCAGCCGGACCGGCGCGGCGGCGCCCAGCGGCACCCGCCACAGGACGCCGCCCGCCGTCGTCAGCACCTGCCCCGCGCCCAGCCAGCGGCCAGCGCCGAGCACGATCGCGTCCTGCGCCGCCTCGGGGAGCGGGCTGCAGTGCCCCCCAGAGAGGAGGTCGACCCGCCGCGCCTCGCGCCCCGGGAGCTGGGGCGAGAAGGCCACCAGCTCCGTTGGCCCCACGGGCTCGAGCCGCACGCGAAACACCGCCCGCTCCTCGGCGGTCATGGCCGTCCGGTCGAGCACCGGGAGCCGGAGCAGAGGCCCCTGCTCCTCCAGCGCGCGGCGCCAGCGGGCGGCGGCCTGGCGGTGCGGACCGGCCAGTCGCGCCGCGTCGGGGGCGCTGAGGGCGAGGTACAGACGCAGCCGCGCCGGACCGACCGCCGGCAAGCGCAGGCCCCCCCGCGCCAGCTGCTCCACCCAGGGCGGGACGGCCTCGGCCGGCGGCGGGGGCGGAGGGGGCGAGGTGAGCGGCCGCCGCGCGGGCGGCGCGCCCCTCGAGGTGAAGGCGAGCAGCGCCATGGTCCCCAGCAGCCCCAGGGCGGCGAGCCCCCCCAGCGCGCCGCGGCGCCGCCGCGGCTCCGCGGCGTCCAGCGCCAGCAATGCGTCGCGCAGGGCGGCGGCGCTGGGGTACCGCTCTTCGGGCCGTTTGGCCAGCGCCCGACGCGCCACCTGCACTACCGCCTCCGGAGCGTCCGCCAGCAGGTCCCAGTCAGGCTCGTCGCGCAGCACCGCCTGCAGGGTCTGCACCACGCCTCCCCGCCCGTCGAAGGGGCCGCGGCGAGCGAGGAGGAAGAACAGGACCGCCCCCAGGGCGAACACGTCGGTGCGCGCGTCCAGGCGCGCCTGACCCGCGCCCTGCGCCTGCTCGGGCGCCATGTAGCTCGGCGTCCCCATCAGGCTGCCGGTCTGGGTCAAGCTCTCGCCATCGACCTCCCGCGCCAGCCCGAAGTCGAGCAGGACCACCCGCCCGTCGGGGCGGAGGATCGCGTTCTGCGGCTTGAGGTCGCGGTGGAGGACCCCCCGCCGGTGCAAGGCCTCCACCGCGTCTGCCAGGTCGCGCACCAGGCGCGCCGCCTCCCGCCAGGACAGCGCCTCCTCCCGCGCGACGGCGTCGAGGGTGCGCCCCGGGACGAGCTCGGTGACGAGGTACGGGATGCCGTCCTCCGCGCGCTCGAGGGCGTGGACCCGCACCACCCCCGGGTGCTCCACGCTCGCCAGGACCCGCGCCTCCCGGCCGAAGCGCTCCAGCGCCTCGAAGCCGACCCCGGTCAGCGTCTTGACCGCCACCTCCCGCGGCAGGTCCGGGTGGCGCGCGGCGTACACCGCGCCCATGCCGCCGCGCCCCAGCAGGCGGGTGACGACGTAGGGGCCGATCCGCTCCGGCTCTGACACGGCCCCACGCTAGCGGATCGGCGGCTTCGAAGCACCCGGCCGGCCCGCTACAAAGTCGCTTCCCGAGCCCCCAGCCCCCGCATACACTGCCGCCCACCGCGGCGCCCCAGCCCCGCCGCAGCGAGGAGCCCAGCATGGCCACCACCACCGTCCACGTCATCGGCACCGGCACCATCGGCGAGCCCCTGATCGGGCTGCTGTGCGATCACCGCGACGACTTCGGCATCGACGAGGTGATCTTCCACAAGCGCACCCCCCTCAAGACCGACCGCTCCAAGGTCCGCGGCCTGATCGAGCACCGCGGCGCCAAGCTGGCGGTCGACCCCGAGGCGAAGTCCGCCTTCGTCGACATGGGCATGACCCCCACCTACATGGCCGAGGAGGCGCTGGAGAAGGCGCAGGTCGTGATCGACTGCACGCCGGTGGGCAACAAGATGAAGGAGGAGGTGTACGTCAACTACGAGGCGAACACCAAGGGCTTCATCGCCCAGGGGAGCGAGTTCGGCTTCGGCAAGATGTACGCTCGCGGGATCAACGACAGCGCCCTGACCCCCGACGAGGACCAGTACCTCCAGGTCGTCTCCTGCAACACCCACAACCTGGCGGTGATCCTGCAGACGGTCGCCTTCCCCCCCGAGCAGCTCGACCCGCAGAGCGCGGTGAAGGCGAGCCCGCTGGGGGACACCGACAACCTGGTGTCGGCCCGCTTCCTGTGCATCCGCCGCAGCAACGACATCTCGCAGGACGCCGGGTTCGTCCCCAGCCCCACGATCGACAAGCACAAGGACGCCCAGTACGGCACCCACCACGCCCGCGACGTGTGGCACCTGTTCCAGACCGTGGGCGTCGACCTCGGCGACGTGTTCAGCTCGGCGATCAAGCTCAACACCCAGTACATGCACACCGTGCAGTTCGCGGTGGAGCTGAAGCAGCCCACCTCGATCGACGCGATCCGCGAGAACATCCGCCGCAACGACCGCCTGGCCGAGACCTGGAAGACGAGCACCAACAGCGTGTTCAGCTTCGGCCGCGACCACGGCCACTTCGGCCGGATCCTCAACCAGACCGTGTTCTGCCTCCCCTCGCTGCACGTCAGCCCCGACGGCAAGCGGGTGACCGGCTTCTGCTTCACCCCCCAGGACGGCAACCCGCTCCTGTCCTCGGTGTCGAGCGCGGTGTGGTTCCTCGACCCGCAGGGGTACGAGCAGCGCCTGCAGTGCCTCAAGCGCTACTTCTTCGACGAGGTGTAGGCGGTCAGCGGCCTCTCTGCTCCAGCGCGAGCAGGTCGACCCGTCCATCCTCGTAGGCGAGGAGCGCCTGCAGGCGGCCGGGCGCCTCCAGGAGGAGGTCCGCCGCGCAGGGCGTCCCGATGTACGGGAGCACCTCGTCCATGAGCAGCGCGCCGTCAGCGGCGCGCCACAGCCGCAGCTGCGCGCGGAAACGGCGTCCCGGCTCCCCCGGTCGCATCGACTGCCCCACCGAGAGCAGCAGCCCGTCGGCCGAGGCCAGGGCACGCACGACGCCGTCGTGGGCCAGCGGCTGCCGGTTGTGGGTGAAGGCCGCGAAGCCCTGGGGCGCTTCGATGTCGCCGTCCAGCGCCGCCACGGCCCCCAGACCCTCCTCGAACCGGCGCACGCAGCCGCGGCGGTCCGCGACCCACAGACCTCCGGCGGTGTCGAACGTCAGCGCGGACGGCCACACCGGCAGCCGATCGGGCTCTCCCTGCAAGGACCCGTCCGGGCGGAGGCGCGCCAGCCAGCCCTCCTGCCGATGACGTGCCGAGCGGGCGCCGACGGCGATCTGCTGCCCGTCGGGCGAGGCGGCCAGCAGCCTGACGGCGCCTGCCTGCGGGATCGCCTCGGGCCCGAAGTCGAGGCGCCCCTCCTGCAGGTCCCCCAGGGCCACGACCCCGGCAGTGAGCCCGGCGAACACCCTCCCCTGCGGCGTAACGGCCAGCCCTCCGGCCGCGCGTGCGCCGGGGGGCAGCGTCAGCGCTGGCTCCGCCGCGCCGCCTCCCGCGGAGACCAGCCGCAGGATCGGCTCGTCGGACTCGCCGCCTCGCCCCACCAGGACGGCCCCGTCCGACAGGGCGACCAGCTGACGAGGCGGGGCGCGCAGGGAGACGAGCCAGCCGCCGGACTCGGCCGAGCGGACGGAGCGCGCCGACCCCTCCCCCACGAACCAGTACCGTCCCCCCGCGAAGGTCACCGCCGGTCCCTTGATCCCCTCGCCTGCGTCCACCAGCCTCCGCTGATCCGCGACCTCCCACACCTCGGCAGCGCGCTGCTCCGCAGCGGAGCCCGGCCCGAGGACGAGCGAGCGGACGTCCACTCGGCCGTCCACGTAGCCCACCGCCACCTGGAGCCGACCGGGCTCCTGTTCGAACACGGCCAGCCTGGCGGGCTTCCGCTCGCCCAGCGTCAGGCACGGCAGCAGCGGTCGCGCCGACGCCGCCTCCCACACCCGCAGCTCCGCAGGCACCGGCCTCGCCTGCTCGAGGAGGGACAGCTCCCCGAAGCCCGGCTCCGACACCGACACCACCACCCCGCCTGCGCAGGCGACCGCCGCCACCGGCCCCCTGTGCGCCCGCGGCTTGTCCTTCTCCGACACCATGGCGACGCTGCCGACGCCGCCGTCGGCGAGCGGCAAGGGACGCAGGTCCTCCAGCCGATGGCGCCACAGCCGCCCCACCCGCTCCCCGAGCCACACGACCCCCGCGTCGTCACACGCGACCGCGTCCACCGCGAGCGGCAGCGCCTGCGGTGCTCCAATCAGCTCCCCCCGCGCGTCGAACAGCGCCACCTGAGTCCCCCCGAGGGTCACCCTCGCCACGGCCACCACTCGCAGCCCGTCGGCGCTGCGGGCGGCCGCGAGGTGCTCCAGGCCCGTGGCAGCGGAGACCCCCTGGGGGGACAGCGCGCCGGCGCCCGCGCGGAGGTCGACCACCGCCAGCCGTCCGTCCTCCAGACCGACGAACAGCTGGGACCCGTCCGGCGAGCGAGCGAGGCCGCCCGCCTGCTCCAGCGGCTCGGGCGCCGCCGGCAGCGGGACCTCCTGGAGGGGCGCGCCGCCGCCTCGCGGGCACAGCCACACCGAGGCCCCAGGCGGCCCGCTGTCGCCCACCAGCAGGTCCCCCGACGGAGTCACGCACGGCGAGGTGGGGGTGAACGGCAGCTCGCCGGTCTCCCCCAGCACCTGCCCGTCGAGCGACACCAGCGACACCTTCGGGCCGCAGGCGATCCACAGGGCTCC
>JAWLGW010000574.1:0-5055 GCA_041690735.1 Planctomycetota bacterium | reverse complement strand
CTTCATGTCCGCCACGAAGCTGCGCACGCGGTCGAGCAGCGCCTCTACCTCGCCGCCCTCGCGGACGTGGCGGGCGATGTGCTCCACGATCGCCGAGCCGCTGATCGCGCCGGCGGCGCCGGCGGCCATGGCGGCGCGGACGTGCTCGGGGCGGGAGATCCCGAAGCCGAGCACGGGGGGCGGGGCCCGCAGCTCGCGCAGGCGGGCCGGCAGGCGGTCGCCCGCGAGCTCGAGGGTGTCGCGCCGGCCGGTGACGCCCGCGCGGGTGAGGACGTAGGTGTAGCCCTTGGTGAGCTGGGCCACGATCGCCAGGCGCTCGTCGTCGGCGTTGGGCGGGACGATCAGGACCGGGGCGATCCCGTGGTGGCGGGCCCGAGCGGCGAAGGGCTGGACCTCGAAGCTGGGGACGTCGGCGACCAGCACCGAGTCGACGCCGGCGTGGGCCGCCCGCTCGTAGAAGGCGTCGAGGCCGCCACCCACCACCAGGTTGGCGTACACCAGCAGGCCGATCGGGAGCTCGGGGTGGGCCCCGCGCACGTCGCGCACCAGCTCGAAGCAGCCCTCGGGGGTGACGCCAGCGGCGAGGGCGCGCTGCGCGGCGGCTTGCAGGGTGGGGCCGTCGGCGACGGGGTCGGAGAAGGGGATCCCCAGCTCCAGGGCGTCCGCGCCCCCCTCGATCAGAGCCTCGATCAGCCGCCGGCTCAGGTCGGGGGCCGGGTCGCCCAGCATGAGGAAGGGGATGAAGGCCCCCTCCTGGCGGTCGCCCAGGCGGCGGAACAGGGCGGCGTAGCGATCGGAGATGAACCGGTCCGTCACGGGGGAGGTCCCTGCGAGTCGAGCCGCTGCGGGTCGGCTCCCTGCGGATCGAGCAGGCGCTGGGCCTGCTCCATGTCCTTGTCGCCGCGGCCCGACAGGTTGACCAGGAGCACCGTCTCCACCCGGGCCGCGCGCGCCAGCTTGAGGGCGTGGGCCACCGCGTGGGCCGATTCGAAGGCGGGGATGATCCCCTCGGCCCGGGCCAGCTCCTGAAAAGCCGTCAGCGCCTCCTCGTCGGTGGCGCCCACGTACTCCGCGCGGCCCACCGCCTGCAGGTGGGCGTGCTCGGGCCCCACCCCGGGGTAGTCGAGGCCGGCCGAGACCGAGTGGGACTCGGTCACCTGCCCGTGGTCGTCCTGGAGCACGTAGCTGTAGCTGCCGTGGAGGACGCCCGGGCGACCCCGCTGGAGCGTGGCGCCATGGTGAGGGGTGGAGAGGCCGTGGCCGTAGGCCTCGACGCCGATCAGCTTGACCCCCTCGTCGGCGATGAAGTCGGCGAACAGGCCGATCGCGTTGCTGCCGCCGCCCACGCAGGCGATCACCGAGTCGGGCAGGCGCCCCTCCACGTCGAGGAGCTGCCGGCGCGCCTCGCGCCCGATCACCCGCTGGAACTCGCGCACCATGAGGGGGAAGGGGTGCGGTCCGGCCACGGTCCCGATCATGTAGTGGGTGGTGGCGTAGCTCCCCGACCAGTCGCGCAGGGCCTCGTTGATCGCGTCCTTGAGGCTCTTGCTGCCGGTCTCGACCGGGACCACCTCGGCGCCCATGAGCTTCATGCGGAACACGTTGAGGCGCTGGCGCTCGGCGTCCTTGGCGCCCATGTAGATCCGGGTCTCGAAGCCCAGCAGGGCGCCGGTCATGGCGGTGGCGACGCCGTGCTGCCCGGCGCCCGTCTCGGCGATGAGGCGGGTCTTGCCCAGGCGGCGGGCGAGGAGCCCCTGAGCCAGGACCTGGTTGGTCTTGTGGGCCCCGAGGTGGAGCAGGTCCTCGCGCTTGAGGTAGATCCGGGCGGGGGTGTCGGCGGCCAGGTTGCGGCAGCGGGTCAGCGGCGTGGGGCGACCGGCGTAGCGGCTGAGCAGCTCGTCCAGCTCCCGGCGGAAGATCGCGTCGTCCCGCGCCGCGACGAAGCCCGCCTCGAGCTCCTCGAGGGCCGGCAGCAGCAGCTCGGGGACGAACACCCCCCCGAACTCACCGAACCGGGTCTCGAGCCTCACCTCATGCCTCCCCCGAGGGGCCGTCCGGCCCCGGCGCTGCAGGACCCTGATCGAAGCGCGTAAGGCGCGTCGACGCAAGGCTCGCGGTCCGGAGCTCAGCGTCCGGGGGGACCCGTCAGGCGCGACTCGCCCCGCAGGGCGGCGAAGAAGCCGCGCTGGTGCCCCGCGGGCTTGACCCCGGGGCTCGACTCCACCCCCGAGTTGACGTCGAGGGCCCACACGTCGAGGCCGTCGGCCGCGGCCGCGTTGTGCGCGCTGAGGCCGCCCCCCAGCACGACCTCGCCGCGGCCGGGGTGGTCCCTCAGCAGCGACCAGTCGAAGGTCTGGCCGGTGCCGCCGCGCTGGCCCTCGCGGTGGGCGTCCAGGACCAGGCGATCCGCCCCGGTCTCGGCGAGGAGCGGGATCCGGTCGCGCACGCGCACGGCCTTCCACACCGCGCAGCCCCTGGGCAAGTCGGGGCGCAGGGCGGCGACGTAGCCCGGCTCCTCCTCGCCGTGGAGCTGCACCGCGCTGAGGCGCAGGGCGCGCGCCGCGGCGGCGACCTCCTCCACCGGCGCGTTCACGAACACCCCCACCCCCTGCAGCAGGGGGGCCGCCTGGCGCACGCGCTCTGCCTGCTCCAGCGTCACCCGCCGCGGGGAGCCCTCGGCGAAGATCAGCCCCCCGAAGGTGGCGCCGCACGCCCAGGCCGCCGCCGCGTCCTCGGGGCGCGTGAGCCCGCACACCTTCACCCGGCCGACCGCGATCCGGCGGGCGGCGAGGCCTGGGTCTGGGGCCGAGACCAGCGACGAGCCGATCAAGAAGGCGTCCACCCGCTCGCGCAGGCGGCGCAGGTCGGCGTGGGAGGCGATCCCCGACTCGGACACCAGCACCCGGTCCGAGGGCACGAGCGGCGCCAGGCGCTCGGTGGTGGCGAGGTCGACCTCGAGGGTGCGCAGGTCGCGGTTGTTGATCCCGATCACGTGGGCGCCCAGGCTCACCGCCCGCTCCAGCTCGGCCTCGTCGTGGACCTCGCACAGGGCGTACATGCCGAGCTCGCGGCAGGCGGCGAGGCAGTCGAGCAGTCCCTCGTCGTCGAGGACCGACAGCATGAGCAGCACCGAGTCGGCGCCCAGGGCGCGCGCCTCGTAGACCTGGTACGGCTCCAGGACGAAGTCCTTGCACAGGACCGGCTGCCTCACCGCCGCGCGGACGGCGGCCAGCCAGGCGAGGTCTCCTGCGAAGAACGGCCCGTCCACCACCACCGAGATCGCGTCCGCCAGGGGGGCGTAGGCTCGCGCCACCGCCGCCGGGTCGAAGTCCGCCCGCAGGAGGCCCCGCGAGGGGGAGGCCTTCTTGCACTCCAGCAGCAGGCCCGTCAGGGGCTGCGCCAGCGCCGCGGCCAGGTTGCGCTCGGTCGGCGCCGCCTCGGCCTGGACCGAGGCCTGGGGGCGGACCGCCCGTCGCGCCGCCACGTCCGCGCGCTTGCGCGCCACGATCTGCCCCAGGACCGAGGCCGGGTCGAGGTCGCCCCTAGTCGGCACGGGACCGCTCCGCCAGCCGCTGCAGCCGCTGCAGGGCGCCGCCCCTCGCCAGCGCCTCGTGGGCGGCGGCGACCCCCGCCCGCAGGTCGGCCGCCTGCCCGGCGACCCAGGCCAGGGCGCCCGCGTTCAGCGCCACCGCGTCGGCGTGGGCCGGCGCGCCTCGACCGGCGAGCACCTCGCGCAGCCAGGCCGCGTTCTCCGCGGGGGCGCCCCCTGCCAGCGCGTCGAGGGGGTGCTCGGCGAGGCCCGCGTCGGCGGGGGTCAGCTCCAGCCGCTCGACCGCGCCCTCGCGCAGCAGCGCCGCCGTGGTGGGCCCGTGCAGGGCGAGCTCGTCGAGGCCCGCGCCGTGCACCACCAGCGCCGCCCGGCAGCCGAGGAGGCCCAGGGTCTCGGCCAGCGGCGCGCAGTAGCGCGGGTCGTAGACCCCCATGACCTGCCACTCGGGGCGGGCCGGGTTCACCAGCGGGCCCAGCAGGTTGAAGATCGTGCGGGTGCGGAGGGCGCGGCGGACCGGCATCGCGTGGCGCACCCCTGGGTGGTAGTGGGGCGCCATGAGGAAGCAGATCCCCGCCTCCTCCAGGCAGGCGGCGGCGACCGCGGCGGGGGCGTCGAGGCGCACGCCGCAGGCCTCCAGCACGTCCGCGGAGCCGCAGCGCGAGGAGACCGAGCGGTTGCCGTGCTTGGCCACCGGGATCCCCAGCTCGGCCGCCACGAACGCCACCGCCGTGGACACGTTGACGGTGTGGGCGCCGTCGCCGCCCGTGCCGCAGGTGTCGGCGAGGGGAGCGTCGGGTCGCGGGAAGGGGGCCGCGGCGGCCCGCAGCGCGCGGGCGGCGCCGGCGATCTCGGCCGGGCGCTCGCCCTTCGCCTTGAGGGCCACTACCAGGGCCGCGATCTCCACCTCGCTCAGCTCCCCCGCCACTACCCGGGCGAACAGCGCCTCGCTGGCCTGGGCGGTCAGGTCGCGGCCGTCGCACAGCGCCTGCAGGGTGTCATGCATGCTCGTCGCCTCCTGCCGCCCACCGGAGCGCGTTCTCGAGCAGTCGCCCGCCCTGGGGAGTCAAGATCGACTCGGGGTGGAACTGCAAGCCCGCCATGCGGTGGTGGGTGTGCTCGACCGCCATGACGACGTCGGGCGCGCCCCCGCCCCCGGGCGTGCGGGCGGTGACGCGCAGGGCCGCGGGCAGCCGCGTCGCCGTGAGGGAGTGGTAGCGGCCGACCGTGAGCGGAGAGGGGAGCCCCAGGAAGGGGCCGCGGCCGTCGTGCACCACCCGCGACGGCTTGCCGTGGACGATCGTCGGCGCCGGGCCCACCTCGCCGCCCAGCGCCTCGACCAGGGCCTGGTGGCCCAGGCACACGCCCAGCGTCGGGAGGTCCGCGGGCGCGTGCTCCAGGACCAGCCGGATCAGCGGGACGCAGCAGCCGGCGGCCGCGGGGGCGCCGGGGCCCGGCGACAGGAGCTGCAGGCGCGGGGCGGGCCGCGCCAGCGCCCGCGCCAGGGC
>JAWLGW010000573.1:0-5064 GCA_041690735.1 Planctomycetota bacterium | reverse complement strand
CTCCCCGAGGCGCAGCTGTCGGAGCACCTCCACCGCCTGGCCGACCTCCCCCGCTGCCTGCGGGACGTCCTCGACGCCAGCCGCGAGCGGGTGCGGCAGGCCGCCGCCCTCGCCCTGCGCCGGCGCCACTGGACGGTGGTCGGCAGCGGGCCGCTGCTGCAGGCGGCCCGGGAGATCCGGATCAAGCTGTCGGAGCTGTGCTACAAGTCGGTGTCGGTCGACACGATCGAGGACAAGAAGCACATCGACCTCTCCAGCGAGCCCATGATCCTGGTGTGCGCCGCCGGGCTGGGCGGCGCGGCCGCGGCGGACGCGGTCAAGGAGGTGGCGATCTTCAAGGCCCACGCGGCGATCCCGGTGGTGATCTGCGACCGGGGCGAGACCCGCTTCGGCGAGTACGCCGCGGCCACGATCCCGGTGCCCTCCTCCACCCCCGAGATCGCGCTGCTCCTCAACACGATCGTGGGCCACCTGTTCAGCTACGAGGCCGCCCGGGCGATCGACGCCTGCGCGGCGCCCCTGCGGCGGATCCGCGACGCCACCGAGGCCGCGGCGGCCTCGGTGGTGTCGGCCGAGCCGGCGGCGGCGGCCGAGGCGGGTGAGACCCTGCGGCGGCTGCAGCAGGCCCTGGCCCCGGCGGTGCGCGAGGTGTTCGCGGCCGCGGGCGAGGGCGCCTGGAACGCCGCCCTGGCCCCCGACGAGGTCATGCGGCTGGCCCTGGCCCTGCGGCTCGACGGCGCCGACGCCGCGGCCGGGCCAGCCCCCGTGCCGGTGCAGGAGCGGCTGCGGCGGCTGCTGGTGGAGGTGGTCCGCTCGATCGATCAGCTGCGGCGCCCGATCGACGCGATCAAGCACCAGGCCAAGACCGTGACCGTGGGGATCTCCCGGGAGGCCGCCGCGATCCGCCCGCCGGCGGGGCCGCTGATCGAGGCGCTGGCCGCCTGCGACGTCGCCCCCGCGGCGATCGCCGACCACGACGCCGCCGCCCTGGCCGGGCTGGAGCCCGCGATCGAGGCGGCTCTGGGGGCGGTGCACTACCGCCTGGACGGCCTGTCGCCCCTGGGCGCCCCCACCGAGGGCAGCACGATCCGGGCGGTCAACAAGACCGGCCTGGCGGCGGGGATCGCCTCGCGGGCCGACGCCGGCGCGCCGCTGGAGGGCACCAAGCGGCGCGTGGCGCTGGCCCCGCAGGTGTGGGTGGGCGCCGGCCGGCGCGACGGCCGCTCGCTGGTGCTGTGCCCCCTGTACGAGGAGGGGCGCGTGGCCGGCCTGGGCCTACTGCACGTCCGCTTCCAGCCCGACCTCGACCGGCGGGGCCGGGTGCGGGCCCTCAAGGCGGTGGGGCGCTACGAGGACCTCAGGTGCGCGGTGACCGAGGGCGACCTGACCTGGAGCGACGCGCTCCTGGACGGGTTCAGCCCCGAGACGCTGCTGACCGCCTCGGTCGAGCGGCTCGCTGAGGCGCTGCTGGCCCCGCAGCAGGCGAGCCCGCTCGTGGGCAGCCGCGTGAAGGAGCGCCCGCTGACGGGCGCCGGCGAAGGGGGAGGGGCGTGACGATCCTGTCGGGTGGAGAGGTCCTCAAGGAGATCGAGCGGGGGAACATTCGCATCGACCCCTTCGACCCCAGCCGGGTCGGCACCGCCTCGATCGACCTCACGGTGGCGCCGTGGTTTCGCCGCCACGTGGGGGACGGGCCGATCGACCTGACCGGCGAGACCGACTACCGCGACCCCGAGATCACCCGCCTGGTGGAGGTCCCCCAGGGGGAGTTCCTGGAGGTGGGCTCGCGGGAGATGGTGCTGGGAATCACCCAGGAGCGGGTGGGACTCCCCGAGGACATGTGCGGGTGGTTCGACGGCCGCTCGCGGTTCGCCCGGCTGGGGCTGCTGGTCCATATCTCCGCCGGGTTCATGCAGCCGGGCACCTTCAACAACACGGTGCTGGAGATCTTCAACATGTCGCCGCGTCCCCTGCGGATCTATCCGGGGACGCCGATCTGCCAGTTCATCTTCCAGCGGATCGAGGGGCGGGCCCGGCACGCCGGTCGCTTTGCGGGGCAGACGATCGACGTGTTCCGCGGGCTGAAGAGGCCCGACTGAATGAATGGGCACGGCTCGGAGCGTTCTTCTCGTGCCCGTGCCCGGGCCCGTGCCCGAGCTGAGCCGGGCACGGGCACGGGCGCCAGGGCGGGAAGCGACTCCGGCTCGCGCCCTCGCAACCGGAGGGAGACAACGTGACCCGCTATCGCCTCTCGCACCTCGACCAGCTCGAGGCGGAGAGCATCTTCATCTTCCGAGAGGTGGCGGCGGAGTTCGAGCGCCCCGCGCTGCTGTACTCGATCGGCAAGGACTCCTCGGTCATGCTGCGGCTGGCCCAGAAGGCGTTCTACCCGGGGCGGATCCCCTTCCCCCTGCTGTTCGTCGACACCACCTTCAAGTTCCCCGAGACCTACGCCTTCTACGAGCAGATGCTCGCGGAGACGGGGGTGCAGGCGCTGCGGTTCCAGCACCCCGAGGGTCACGCCACCGGCATGAACCCGCGCGAGTTCACCACCCAGCAGTGCTGCGGGATCTGGAAGACCCGCGGGCTCCTCGACGGCCTCAAGCAGCACAAGGTCGACGCCGCCGTCGGCGGCGCCCGCCGCGACGAGGAGAAGTCGCGGGCCAAGGAGCGGGTGTACTCCTTCCGCGACGAGCAGGGGCAGTGGGACCCCAAGAACCAGCGCCCCGAGCTGTGGAACCTCTACAACGGCCGCCGCAAGGCGGGCGAGACGATCCGGGTGTTCCCCCTCTCCAACTGGACCGAGCTCGACGTGTGGCAGTACATCGAGCGGGAGGAGATCCCGCTGGTGCCCCTGTACTACGCCAAGGAGCGGGAGGTCGTGGAGCGGGGCGGCATGCTGATCCCGATCAACGAGAAGAACGACGCGCTGCCGGGCGAGGAGGTGAAGAAGGTCCTGTGCCGGTTCCGCTCGATCGGCTGCGTCCCCTGCACCGGGGCCGTGCCGTCGCGGGCCACCACCGTGCGCGAGATCATCGACGAGCTGAAGCTGGAGCGGCGCTCGGAGCGCGCCAACAGGGCGATCGACTACGACCAGGAAGGGTCCATGGAGCTCAAGAAGCGGGAGGGATACTTTTGAACAGCCCCACGCCGCTCCCCCAGGGGGGCTCCCACAGCGAGACCGCCGCGGCGCCCGCCGCCGACCACGAGATCGACACCCTGCGCTTCACCACCTGCGGGAGCGTCGACGACGGCAAGTCGACCCTGATCGGCCGCCTGCTCCACGACAGCAAGACCGTGTTCGCCGACCACCTCGACGCCGCCCGGCGGCTGACGAGCAGCGCCGACGTGCGGGCCGCGGGGGAGGAGATCGACTTCTCCCTGCTGGTGGACGGCCTCAAGGCCGAGCGCGAGCAGGGCATTACGATCGACGTCGCCTACCGCTACTTCGCGACGCCCCGGCGCAAGTTCATCATCGCGGACACGCCCGGGCACGAGCAGTACACCCGCAACATGGCCACCGGCGCCTCGACCGCCGACCTGGCCCTGCTGCTGGTCGACGCCCGGGCGGGCGTGATCACCCAGACCAAGCGGCACGCCTTCATTAGCTCGCTGCTGGGCCTGCGCCACTGCGTGGTGTGCGTCAACAAGATGGACCTCGTCGGCTACGACCAGACGGTGTTCGAGGCGATCCGGCGCGACTTCTCCGACTTCGCCGCCCGCCTCGAGATCCCCGACGTGGAGTTCGTGCCGATCAGCGCGCTCAAGGGCGACAACCTGGTGGTCCCGAGCGAGCGCATGCCGTGGTACCGCGGCCTGCCCTTGCTGGAGCTGCTGGAGACGGTCCACGTCGCCTCGGACAAGAACCTGATCGACCTCCGGTTCCCCGTGCAGTTCGTGACCCGGGTCAACGACCAGGAGCGGAGGCTCGACTTCCGCGGCTACGCGGGGCAGGTCGCCTCGGGGGTGATCCGCCCCGGCGACGAGGTCATGGTGCTTCCCTCGCGGCGCGCGACCCGTGTGAAGTCGATCGTCACCCTGGACGGCGAGCTGCCCCAGGCGTTCCCGCCCCAGTCGGTGACCCTGACCCTCGAGGACGAGGTCGACGTCAGCCGGGGGGACGTGCTGGTCCACCCCCACAACCAGCCGCGGGTGGCGCGCCACGTGGAGTCCATGATGGTGTGGATGAGCGAGCAGCCGCTCCAGGAGGGGAAGCGGTACCTCGTCAAGCACCTCAACCAGACCGTGCCGGCGACCGTGGCGGCCCTGCGCTACACGGTGGACGTCAACACCCTGAGCCGGCGGATCGACGGCGACAAGCAGCTCGGCCTCAACGGGATCGGCCGGGTGGTCCTGTCGACCCAGCGGCCGCTGCTGTTCGACCCCTACCGGCAGAACCGCGCCACGGGCTCGCTGATCTTGATCGACCCCCTGACCAACGCCACGGTGGCGGCGGGCATGCTGATCGACCGCCAGCCCACCGAGGCGCTGCCGACCAAGACGGCCGAGTGGGACGACAGCGAGGACGAGCCGGCGCAGGACGCGGACAGCCCGCGGGTCACCCACCAGGAGCTGGCGGCGCGCCTGCGCCAGCGGCCGGCCACGGTGTGGCTGACGGGGCTGCCGGCCTCGGGCGCCCGGCAGGTGGCGCACCAGGTGGAGCGGCTGCTGTTCGAGCGGGGGCACCTGGCCCACGTGCTCGACGGGGCGGCCCTGCGGCGCGGCCTCAGCCACGAGCTCGACTTCAGCCTGGCCGACACCGACGAGCACCTGCGGCGGGCCAGCGCGGTGGCCCGCATGTTCAACCAGGCCGGCCTGATCGCCCTGTGCACCTTCGTGTCGCCGCTGGCCTCGACCCGACGGCGAGCCCGGGAGGCGATCGGCGCGGGGTTCCTCGAAGTCCACGTGGGCTCCCCGCTGGAGTGGTGCGAGGAGCGCGACCCGCGGGGCGTCTACGCCCGGGCCCGGGCGGGCGAGCTGCTCAACGTCCCCGGGATCAACGGCCCCTACGAGCCGCCCGAGGCGGCGGAGCTGGTGGTGCGGCCCGATCGCGACGGGGTGCAC
>JAWLGW010000572.1:0-5066 GCA_041690735.1 Planctomycetota bacterium | reverse complement strand
CCAGCTCACCCCCACCGAGACGGGTGAGGTGACCCTGACGGCCAAGGCCGAGGCCTACTGCGCCGAGGCCGTGGTGGCGCGGGCCCAGGCCCAGATCGAGGGCGTCCCGGCGATCCAGATCTCGGTGATCGACGGGACCGACCCGGTCGCGGTCGGCCAGGAGACCGCCTACTCGATCCGCGTGCTGAACGAGGGGTCCAAGGAGGACATGCGCGTGCGCCTGGTCGGCGAGCTGCCCGACACCCTCGAGTTCATCGAGGGCGGCGGCCACAGCGACATCCAGGCTCGCAACGGCAGGATCGAGTTCGCGCCGATCCCCCGCCTCGACCCCGGTGAGGACGCGACCTGGTGGATCAAGGTCCGCGCCGTCCGAAGCGGCGAGGCCGGGCTCACCCTGTCGCTGACGAGCGAGGCGAACCGCACGCCCGTGACCGTTCAGGAGCCGACGAACATCTACGGCGGCCCGCGCGGCCAGGAGCAGCGGCGGCGGTAGGTCCTCGACCTACCTCCTCGCGACCGGCCTGGACGGCGCCCTCCCGGGACTCCCGGGGGGGCGCCGCTACGTACGGACGACCGAGCGGAGCAGGCGACCGTCCTCGGAGGCCTTGAAGCCGCGCTCGCTCAGCCAGGCTGCCACGCGCTCCCCCTCGGGATGGGTGGGGCGGACCACGTTGTACAGGTAGTTGAGGCCGCGGGCCTTGGCCTCCTCCTCCAGGCGCTGCAAGACGAAGCTGCCCACCCCCTGGCCGCGCGCCTCGGGCGCCGCGGCGAGCAGGATCTCGGCGTCGCCCCACACCACCTCGAGCCAGCCGTAGCCGACCGCCGCGCCCTCACGCTCGGCGCGCCACCACTCGCCCGGGACCGGGGCGCCCTCGGCGAGCTCCCCGTAGCGCGTGTCGAACACGCCTGCCGGGGCCCCGCCCACGATCCGGGCCTTGTCCGCGTCCCACACCGGCAGCCGCTCGCGCACCCAGCTCAGCTCGCTCATCGATGGCTCCTCCCGAGAGGAGAGACGGTAACACTCGCGCTCGGGGTCGTGCTCGTGCCGGGGAGGCGTCGCTCGGAGCGGGCGTCGTCCGAGCCCGAGCCCTGGGGGGCTGCCGCTCTGGAGAGGGGTGGTTCGATCCCGCGAGGACCCCTGACAGGAGCGACAGCCTCCCTACCGCCCTCGCCCCGCGCCCGGCCGGCGCAGGTCCACCTCCGCGGCGCGGCCCGCCCAGGGGCGGTTCTCGAGCAGGCAGTCGGCGAGCTCGATGTACAGGCGCCGGGCCGCCTCGGTGAACTGATCCTCGTCGTCAGCCAGCGGCTCGAGCGCCGCCGCGATGCGCTCGGCGAGGGAGCCCTGCCGGGCCACCTCCGCGACCTCGTCGAGGTAGGCCCGCTCGTCCTCGGGGGCCACCTCCCGCGCCCAGTCGATCAGCGCCTCCACCACGTCGCGCGCATCCGCCAGCCCCTCGGCGTCGCGGTCGACGTCGGGCACGTGCGGGGCCCGAACCCGCGCCCGCGAGCCGGCTGTGGCGGTGGCCTGCAGGTCCTTGACCAGCGCGTCGTGCGCGGGGATCTCCAGCTCACCCCGCCGCAGGCGCTCCGACATGGCGCGCAGCGTCCAGCGGGTGAACGCCGCCAGCGCCACGTCCATGTGGACGCACTCCTGCACGTCGACCACTCGCACCTCGAGGGCGGCCCGCGAGGAGCGGACGACCGCGGCGCGCACGTTGAGGAACTCCCGCCGCAGCGCCTTGGAGTCGGGGAGCCGGTCGAGCGCCTGGTACATCGGCTGGACCACCCGCCGCTTGTACTCGGCGAGGCTCGTGATCGGCTCCGGAACCAGGCGTCCGGTCGACTCCGGCAGGCGCGCCTGGTGGACCAGGAGCTGCGCCAGGCGGTTGTCGACGTACTCCGTCAGCTCCCCCTCCACCAGCGGGCTGCTGGCGGCGACCGCCGGGATGTAAGGCACCAGCAGGGCCGAGGCGTTGATGAGCGCCACGGCATCCGCCTCCGCCGCACCCAGCGGCAGGTTCACGTGCATGGCCTGCACGTTGACCCACCCGTGGCTCACGGTGTCGAACAGCCGCTCGTACGTGCCGTAGATCCGCCGGTTGGAGCGGGTCCACCGCCGGGCCCGCGCCGGCACCAGCCAGGGGTGCATGCCGGTCGGCAGCAGCCGGGCGTCCAGGCGGTCGGCCAGCAGCGCGTTCACCCGCCGGATCCCCTCGTGCAGGGCCGCCTCGGTATCCCGCAGCCGCCGCAGGGGGACGTCCGTCCGCAGCTCGAGCACGTGGTCGGCGTACTCGTTGCCCACCCCGAACACGCCCAGCGTCAGGTCCGAGGTCGGCCGGCCGGCCAGCAGTCGCAGCGCCGGCTCCACCCGCGAGACCGCGTTGAGGTCGCGGTCGACCACGGCGTACTCCAGCTCCAGGCCGCACACCTCGAAGGGCTGGTAGGGCGCGGCCGCCGTCGCCCCCTCGGGGGCCCGGATCGGCCGCCGCCAGCCCGCGAGCACCTCGTCCTCGGGCCCGGCGGGGGCGCGGCGCGGCCCGGGTCGGAACCCCGCCTCGATCGCCTGCAGGAAGTGCTGAGCCAACGCCTCGTACACCGAGTCGCCCGCCACGGCGTCGTCGTAGCCCAGGTCGATGTTGGGGTTGTCGTTGACCTCGATCACCACCGCGCCCTGCGGCGTCTCCTTGAGGTCGACCCCGTACAGGCCGCCGCCGACCAGGCAGGAGGCGCGCACCGCGAGGTCGAGGACCGCCCGGGGCACGTCGTCCACGGCCACCGCCTCCACCCGACCGAAGTGGGTCCCGCTGCCGGTGCGCTGGGCGATCTGCCAGTGGCCGCGCGCCATGTGGTACTTGCAGGCGAACAGCGGGGCGCCGCCCAGGGTGGTCACCCGCCAGTCGAAGGCCGTGGGGGTGTAGGCCTGCGCCAGGATGAGCGGTGAGCGCTCCAGCAGCTCCCCGCTGCGCCGCTCGAACTCCGCCTCGTCCTCGACCCGGAACACGGCCGAGGCGAAGCTGCCGTCCGGGAGCTTGAGGACGACCGGTCTCCCGAGCTCGCGGGTGAGGGCCTCGAACTTGGTCCCCCGCGCGACCACCCGTGTGGGCGGTGTGGAGAGGCCCGCCCGCGCCAGGAGCTCGTGCAAGAAGACCTTGTTGCAGCAGCGCAGGATCGACGTGGTGTCGTCGATCACCGGCATGCCCAGGCTCTCGGCCTGCAGCGCGAAGGCGAAGGATGGCAGGTCCGGCCCGGTGAGGGTGCGGATGAACAGCGCGTCGTAGTCCCCCAGCCGCGCCAGGTCGCGCAGGCCGATCCGGTGCACGTGGAGGCCCAGCGGCGCCGCCACCCGCTCCAGCCGCTCGATCGTCTCGGGGGTCGAGGGGAGGTGCGCGTCGCCCTCCTCGAACAGCACCGCCAGCGCGGCGCGGACCGCGGGGGGGCGCTCCGCCGCGACGGCCAGCTTCTTGGCGCGCTTGCCCTCGAGGACGCGCACCAGCTCGCCCCGCTCCTCGTCGCTGAGGTGACCCAGCCGCATGGGCACCACCGCGGCCACCTTCCAGCGCTTCTCCTCACGCACCAGGCGCAGCCGCAGGAGGGGCAGCGGGCAGGTCCGGAACACCACCGTCGCCAGACGCCGGAAGCGCGGGTCGGCGCAGCGCCCCAGCAGGACCGCCGGCTCCGCCACGGCATCGGTCGGCGCCGGCTCGTAGCCCGCGCCGGCCGCCCTCTTCACCAGGAGCGGAGGCTTACCGCCCTTGACCCCCGCCGCGAGGCCGCCCCGGCGCAGCCGCTCCTCCTGCGGCGCGGTCTCGACCCCCGCCTCCTCGAGCGCGCGCAGGATCCGCGGCCCCTGCGCCCCCAGCAGCTCACGCGGCGCCGGCACGACCCGCTGCCCCCGCGCCTCGGCCAGCAAGGAGACGTAATACCCCTTGGAGAGGTAGCGCCAGGAGCGGCACAGGTTGATCACCGCGCCGCCCTCCTCGGGCGCGCCGTCGGCGCCGGCCAGGAACGCCTCCGCCGTCATGCGCGGGCCGCCGTAGCGCTCGAGGTCTCCGTTGCGACTGACGACCACCAGGGGGAGCGAGCTCACGCAGAAGCCTCCGGCCACAGCTCGAGCAACACCGCGTCGTAGCTGACGATGCCCAGCAGCACGGCGTGGAGCAGGCGGTCCGCCCGCACCACGTAACGGCCGTCCGGGCTGTGGGGCACGTGGGTCCCCGGGTCCCTGACCACCAGGCGACGGCCGCCCTCCTCGTAGCCGCACACCACCAGGAAGTGGCCCACCGGGTGGCCGGCCACGTCGTCCTCGACGTCGTCCTCGGGCCGCTCGCGGGGCTGGCGGTACAGGAAGGTGGCGTTGAGCCCGCACAGGAGGGGCCGCCCCTGCCGCAGCGCGGCGACGATGAGCTCGGTGGACGGCTCGCAGTCGAGGCGGACCTCGCCGCCGCCGCGCAGGAAGGCGGCGTAGCCGCGGCAGATCGCGCGCAGCTTGGGCTTGGTCACGGCCCGCGCCCGGGCCAGCAGCTTCGCCCGCAGGGCCCGCCGATCGAGCTTGGCCCAGGTGGGGTCGAACACCCGCAGGTTGAACGAGGTGATCCGGGCGCGGTACCCCAGCCGCAGGGCCGTCAGCGCCAGGTACACCGCCAGCGTGCCGCCGTCGGGGTTGCGGGACGTCAGCTCCACCAGCCGCTCGAACGCGACGTCGTCGCCGTAGAACCGCATGACCTGCAGCAGGCAGGTGGGGCCGCAGGTCACGTCGTCGGGCTGCGGGAAGCGCGGCACATCCAGCTCGAGTCGCTCCAGCCCGCGAGCCGCCTCGCTCGTCCGCTCTGGCCCCTCCGCTGGTTCGCGAACGGGGTCGGTGTTCCCCGGAGACACGCTCATTCCCGCGCTCCCCCTGCGCTGCCGGGCGCCACCGGCGCTGCGTTAGCTTACCGCTGCCCGGCAGGAGTGGTGGGTCGCGGGCAGAAGAGAGCGCCCCCCTGCAGGACTCGGACTCGGACTCGGACTCGGACTCGGCCTCGGACTCGGACTCGGACTCGGCCTCGGACTCGGACTCGGACTCGGAC